>NZ_CASGGV010000304.1:0-47044 GCF_949319125.1 Frankia sp. Hr75.2
CCCAAACGCCACGTTTCAGGGCCGGCCGGCGTCGACGGTGTCGGGTCCGGTGGCGGTCGGGGTGGTGAGGCTGTCCGTGGTGGGGTCGGTGGGCCGGGCGGGGGTGGGGATCGCCGCGCCCGCGCCGGTGCGCTGGCTGGTGCTGGCGGGGCCGCGGCGCAGGGAGGTCAGGGCCCACCAGCCGACGCGCCAGAATCCTTCGGCGACGATCGCGCGGCTCATCTTCGACGCGCCGCGTTCGCGTTCGACGAAGTCGATGGGGACTTCGACGACGCGGAACCCGGCCTGCCAGGCGCGCCAGGCGAGGTCGACCTGGAAGCAGTAGCCCTGGGAGGCGACCTGGTCGAGGTCGCGGGCGCGCAGGACGTCGGCGCGGTAGGCGCGGAACCCGGCGGTGGCGTCGTGGAGGGGCACCCCGAGGGCGGCGCGGACGTAGGCGTTGGCGCCGCGGGAGAGGACGAGCCGGCTGCGGGGCCAGTTGTGGACGGTGCCGCCGGGGACCCAGCGGGAGCCGATGGCCAGGTCGGCGTCGGTGAGGGCGTCGAGTAGGCGGGGTAGCTGTTCGGGCTGGTGGGAGCCGTCGGCGTCCATTTCGACGATGATGTCGTAGCCGTGTTGCAGGGCCCAGGTGAAGCCGGCGATGTAGGCGGAGCCGAGGCCGGATTTGCCGGGCCGGTGCAGGACGTGGATGTGGTCGTCGTCGTCGGCGAGCTCGTCGGCGATTTTCCCGGTGCCGTCGGGGCTTGCGTCGTCGATGACGAGCAGGTGGACCGCGGGGTTCGCCTGGCGTAGCCGGCGCGTGGTGTCCGGCAGGTTCTCCCGTTCGTTGTAGGTCGGGACGCAGACGACGACGCGGGTGGCTTCCACGCCTCTCCTCTTCTGGTCGGTGCCGGCGGCGGGTTGGTGCGTTTCCCCCGGGTGCTGGTGGTCGTCGCCGGTCCGGTCGGTGGATGTCGGGGTGGGTTGGTGGGTGGTGCTGGTCGGGTCGTTGTCGGCGGGTGTGTCGCCGGGGTGGTGGCGGGTGCGCCGGGGGTGGGTCAGTCCAGCAATCATGGCGAGTGCGCCGAGGGCGGTGAGCACCGCCTCCGGGACGATACCGAGGCGGGTGGCGAGGGTGTGGGTGGTGCGTAGTGGGAGTTGTGCGGACAGTACGCCGGCTTCGTAGAGCCCGGTCTGGGTGAGGATGGTGCCGTCGGGGGTGATGAGGGCGCTCTGACCGCTGGTGGAGACCTGGATGGTGGCGCGGCCGTGTTCGACGGCGCGCAGGCGGCTCATGGCGAGTTGTTGTTGGCTTTCGCCTTTGCGGCCGAAGGAGGCGTTGTTGGTTTGGATGACGAGGAGTTCGGCGCCGTGGTTGACGTTGTCGCGGACGAGGCCGTCGTAGGCGACTTCGAAGCAGATGACGTCGCCGATGACGGTGCCGGCGACGGGTAGGGCGCCGGTGCTGGTGCCGGCGAGGAAGTCGTTGGGCATCTCGTCGGCGAAGCGGCTGATGAGTTTTTCGAGCAGGGCGCGGCCGGGGAGGTATTCGGCGAAGGGGACGGGGTGGCGTTTGACGTACATGGCGCCGGTGGGGCCGTCGGTGGTCCAGATGAGGCCGGCGTTGCGGACGTGGCGGGGGCCGGGGCCGTCGAGGACGGCGCCGACGAGTAGTGGTGCGCCGGCGACGGTGGCGGCGTGGGTGAGGGCGGCGTGGGCGGTGGGGTTGGTGAGGGGGTCGATGTCGGAGGAGTTCTCCGGCCACAGGACGAGGTCGGGTTGGGGGGTGCGGCCGGCGCGGACGGCGGCGGCGAGGTTCTCGGTGCCGGTGACGTGGTTGTCGGTGACCTGGAAGGCCTCGCCGAGGGCGCCCAGGCCGCCGGCTTCGGGGACGTTGCCCTGGACGGCGGCGACGTTGAGGGTGCCGTGCTGGGCGGTGGTGGGCAGGGGAACGGCGAGGCCGGCGAGGGTGAGCGTGAGAGCACCGGTGAGAGTGGCCAGTAGTGGCCGGATGCGGGTCGCCGTGCCGCCGGTGGCCCGTGCGGCGGCTCCTGTACCCGTGGCGCGGGCGGTGGTGGCGTGGGTGAGGGCTGTGGCGAGCAGCGCGGCGGTGGTGGCGACGGCGAAGGTGACCAGAGGCGCGCCGCCGAGCGCCGCGAGGGCGGTGTAGGGGCTGTTCGGCTGGCTGAACGCGATCCGCCCCCAGGGGAAGCCCCCGAAGGGCGCACGGCCTCGTAGCGCCTCCTGGGCGACCCAGATGGCGCCCGTCCACAGCCACGGTGCGGGTAGCCGCTGAACGAGGGTGGTGGCGGGTGCTACGAGGGCGAGGAGGGCGGCCTCGGCGGTGGACAGCACGATCCAGCCGTCGGCGCCGACGAAGGAGACGAAGCGCAGCAGGGGTAGCAGGAACGCGAGGGAGAACAGCATTCCCAGCCCGTAGGAGGCTCGTAGACGCCGCCCGCGGACGGTCAGGGTGAGAACGGCCAGGGCGACCGGTGCCAGCGGCCACAGGCCGACCGGGGGGAAGGCGAGGTAGAGCAGGGCGCCGGCGAGGACGGCCAGGGCGGGCCGGGTGAGGCGGCGCGGTAGGGCGCGGCCGGTGGGGTGTGGGGGTGTGGGGGGTGCGCCCGCCGGGGCGGGGTCGAGCGGGCCGGGCTCGAGGGCGGGTGTGGCGGGCGCGTCAGTCACCGGTCCAGTGTCGGTTACGGGGGCGGTGTCGACCACGCCGGGCTGGGTGGGTGTGGATGGCCGGGTGGGGTGTGGGTGGTGGTGGCGGGGGTGTGAGCTGGGCGGGTGGGGTGTCGGGTGCGGCGGGTCACTCCACACCCCCGGAGTGGGACCACATCCCGGAGTGGGACCACATTGGGACTACCGGGGGTTTTCGGGTGCGGTCCGGTGCGCTTCCCAGTCTGTGCGGGGTGTGGTCGAATCGCGCGGTGCTCGGCCCTGGGTACCCGACCGATCCGGCGGGGTCGGGTGCGGTAGCGGGGCCGGTGGGGTTCCGGACCGTCCGTTAGACAACGGTGTCGTGGCGGGTAGCGCGGCGGCTCCGGTTCGAAGGACGGTCCGGATCCCGACCGGCCCACACCAGCCCCCACCGCGCTGCGGTGACCTGACCCGCGGCTGGTCCAGCAGGCGGGCTCAGAGCAGGTCGTGCAGGGTCTGTCCGCGCAGCACGGTGCGCAGGCAGCGTGGCGCGCTGCCGGTGCGGTCAAGTTGGTCGAGGAGAACATCCAGTGGCCCGGCGGGCTGGGTGGCCGGCGGCCCGGCGGGCCGCGGCGGGTGGGGGGTCTCCCAGATCGCGAAGGTCGCGGGCGCGCCGACGGTGATCCGTCCAGCACCGTCGGCGCCGGCGCGGGCGGCCAGCCAGCCGCCGCGGGTGGCGGCGGTGAACGCCGCGGCCCCGCTGATCCGCGCGGACGGGGTGTGATGGGTGGCCGCGGCGTGTACCGCTCCCCACGGGTCGAGGGGGGTGACGGGACTGTCGGAGGACAGGGCGAGTACGACCCCGGCGCGGTGCAGCGTGGCGAACGGGTTCATCGCGCTGGCACGGTCGGTGCCGAGCCGGCGGGTGTACAGGCCGTCGGGGCCGCCGTAGCGGGCGTCGAACGCGGGCTGCACGGAGGCGACGAGCCCGAGGCGCGCCATGGCGGTGATCTGTTCGGGGTGCAGCAGCTCGGCGTGTTCGACCCGGTGGGTGCCGGCGTTGATCGTGGCGGTGCCGACGCGGGCGGCGGCGGCGCGCACCCCGTCGAGGACGGTGTCGAGGGCGGCGTCGCCGATGGCGTGGAAGCCGGTCTGCAGGCCGGCGGCGACCGCGTCGAGGACGGTGTCGCGGACGTCGTCGGCGTCGCGGTGCAGCTGCCCGCGGTGGGTGGGCTGGTCGGTGTAGGGGCTGCGTAGCGCGGCGGTGTGCGAGCCCAGGGAGCCGTCGACGAACAGGTCGCCGCCGTAGCCGACGGGGCCCAGGCCGGGTTCGGTGTTCAGGGCGGTGGCGACGGTGAGTTCACCGGCCCAGTAGCCGGTGATGGTGGGGCCGGGTTCGTCGCGGGCGAGGGTGAGCAGGGCGGCGAGGTCGTCGGCGGAGGAGACCTGCGGGCCGGCCATCTCGTGCAGGGCGGCGATGCCGAGGGTGGCGGCGTGGGCGCGGACGCGGCGGGCGGCGGCGCGGCGGGTGGTGGGGGGCAGGTCGTGGTAGGCGGCGGTGCGGGCGAGGTGGTGGGCGTCGTCGCGGCACAGGCCGTCGCCGAGCCAGCCGGTGGCGTGGTGGGCGCCGCTGCGGGTGGCCAGGTGCGGGGAGATGACGGCGGTGTGGCCGTCGGCGCGGGCGAGGTAGACGTCGACGGGCCCGGCGGCGCGGGCGAGTTCGCCGCTGGTGGGGGGTCGCTGTTCGGGCCAGCGGGTTTCGTCCCAGCCGGTGCCGAGCAGTGGCTGGCCGGGCCGGTGGTGGGCGGCGCGGGTGAGCTGGTCGAGGGTGTGGCGCAGGGACGGGCTGTCGGTGAGGTCGACGCCGTCGAGGGCGAGTCCGGTGGCGGTGGTGTGCAGGTGGGCGTCGACGAAGGCGGCGGTGAGGGCGGCGCCGCGCAGGTCGACGGTGTGGTCGACCGGGCCGGCTGGTGGCGGGCCGCTGGCGTCGGGCTGGTCGTCGGTGCCGATCCAGGTGATGGTGGGGCCGTCGGTGAGTAGGGCGGTGGCGTGCCGGTGGGTGGGGCTGTGGACGTGTCCGTGGTGGTAGAGGACGCGTCGGGCTGCCGGCAGGTGGTGGGGGCTCACGGTCCCTACTGTGCCGGGTGGGTGGCGTTCACCTGTGGTCCGCGGTGGGCGGTGTGCGCGGCACCGGGCCGATGGCCGGTGGGGGTGCGGGTGGGCTCACAGGTTGGGTGGGCGGTTTTCGTAGGGGGTGGAGAGCACGACCATGGTGCGGGTCGACACGTTCGCGGCGGCGCGGATCTCCTGCAGGAGGCTTTCGAGGGCGGCGGGGTCGGCGACGCGGACCTTGAGCAGGTAGCTCTCCTCCCCCGCGACGCTGTAGCAGGCCTCGATGGCGGGCAGGTGGGTGAGCCGGTCGGGGGCGTCGTCGGGCTGGCTGGGGTCTATCTCCTTGATGGAGACGAAGGCGGTGAGGGCCAGCCCGACCTGGGAGGGGTCGACGAGCGCGACGTAGGAGGTGATGACGCCGCGCTGCTCCAGGCGCCGGACCCGCTGGTGTACGGCGGACACCGACAGGCCGGTGGAGCGACCGAGGTCGGTGAAGCTCATCCGGCCGTCGCGGCACAGCAGCTGCACGATCTGACGGTCTAGGTCCTCCAGCACGATCCGGAGGTTACGCAGATCGCGGCGGTGGAGGGGGCGCGGACGGCGATGTCTGGTCCCGGCGGGACTTTTCGGTGCGGGTGCGGGTGCGGGTTCGGGACCGGTCGACACGGACGGTGGACGGCTGCTGCCGCTACGCAGCCTGGCTGCGTGCCTGGTGTCGGGTGGGGGTGGGTGTCCGGTGCCATCCGGTGGGGTGGCGGTGGCTGTTGTCAGGGCTGGGTTGGCCGGGGTCGAGATGATCTGTCGGCAGCACATGCCAGTCTGACAACGTGACCAACTTTCACGGTGATTCCTCTGGCGTCGCGCCGCGGGTGGGGGGTGGTGGGGGTGTGGATCGGCTGCTGCTCGCGGACACCCCGTCGTTGTATTTCCGGGCTTTTCACGGGGTGCCCCGGTCGGTGCGGGCCCCTGACGGGATGGCGGTGAACGCGGTGCGGGGTCTGCTGGACGTGCTGGCCCGGCAGATCGTCGAGGTGCGGCCGCGGCGGCTGGTGTGCTGTTTCGACGCCGACTGGCGGCCGGCGTTCCGGGTGGCGCTGATCGGCTCGTACAAGGCGCATCGGGTCGCCGACGCCACCCCCGGCCCCGCGGCCGGGGCGGGTGGGGTGGAGGAGGAGGTGCCGGACGAGTTGGCGGCGCAGCTACCGGTGATCGACGCGGTGCTCGACGCGTTCGGGATCGCCCGGGTGGAGGCGGCCGGCTTCGAGGCCGACGACGTGATCGGCACGCTGGCGACCCGGCACAGCGGCCGGCCTGGTGGCGGGCCGGTGGACATCCTGACCGGGGACCGGGATCTGTTCCAGCTGGTGTGTGACGACACCGGCGTGGTGGTGCGGTACGCGGTGGAACGGTTCGCGGTGGTCGACGAGGCGTCGATCAGTGCCCGCTACGGGATTCCGGGCCGGGCCTATGCCGATTTCGCGGTGCTGCGTGGTGATCCCAGTGACGGTCTGCCGGGGGTGGCGGGGATCGGCGCGAAGACGGCGGCGGCGCTGCTGGGCCGTTTCGGGTCGCTGCGGGCGATTCTCACCGCGTTGGACGCCGGGGGTGAGGACGGGTTCCCGGCCGGGGCGCGCCGCCGGCTGACCGCGGCCCGTGACTATGTGGACGCCGCGGTCACCGTGGTCGGGGTGGTCCGCGATGTGCCGCTGGGCCCGGTCGCCGACGTGCTGCCCGTCCGGCCGGTGGATGAGGCGGCGCTGGCGGCGCTGGCGGGCCGGTACGGGCTGGGCGGGTCGGTGGACCGGCTGACCATGGCGTTGGCCACCCTCGCCGAGGGTCCCTGACCTTGTGGGACGGGCATTTCCGGGGGGCGCGGGGGGTGCCGCGTACGGTCACGGGGGCGGGTTCGGGGCGGGTCGGCGCGGGCCGGCGGCGTGGTCGGACCGGCGGTGACGGTAGGTTGCCCCTGATCTGGCAGCGTGCGTGTACACGCAGGTGACCGACGGGTTCGTTCGTGGACGGTCCGGTGTCGCCTACTGTTGCGCACCGGGCGTCCGTCGGGGACGCCGGTGGGGCTGCGGCGAGTGCGGAGGTGACCGGTGGGGCTGCGCGAGCGGCTCGCGGGCAGGCGTGTGTTCGTGACCGGGGTGACCGGGTTCGTCGGTGAGGCGCTGTTGGAGAGGCTGCTCTCGGAGTTCCCGGATACCCAGGTCGTGGCGCTCGTGCGGCCCCGGGGCAGCCATTCGGGGATGGCCCGGTTGGAGCGGATGACCCGTAAGCCGGCGTTCGCCGGGCTGCGGGAACGGTTGGGCCGTGAGGGGCTGGCGGCGCGGCTGGCGGCGCAGGTGCGGGTCATCGAGGGTGACCTGGCCAGTATGGGTGAGCTGCCCGCCGACCTGGACGTGGTGATCCACTGCGCCGGGGAGGTGTCGTTCGACCCGGCGATCGACGAGGGGTTCGCGACGAACCTGGGCGGGGTGCAGGAGCTGCTGCGCGCGGTGCGCGCCGCCGGGGCCCGTCCGCATCTGGTGCACGTGTCGACCGCCTATGTCGCCGGGTTGCGTTCGGGGCACATCGCCGAGGGCCGGCTGGCCCATGAGGTGGACTGGGCGGCGGAGCAGGCGTCGGCCGCGCGGGCCCGCCAGGCCGCGGAGGACGCGTCGCGTTCGCCGGAGAACTCGGCGCGGTTCCGCGAGCAGGCGGAGGCCGAGCATGTGCGGGCCGGCGCGCAGACGGTGTCGGCGCAGGCGGAGGCGGCGCGGCGGGCGTGGGTGGCGGCGCGGTTGGTCGCCGCGGGCTCCGAACGTGCGCAGGTGCTGGGCTGGACGGACGCGTACACGTTCACCAAGGCGTTGGGTGAGCGGTATCTGGAGGACTCCCACGGCGATCTGCCGTTGACGATCGTCCGCCCGTCGATCATCGAGAGCGCGCTGGCGAAGCCGTTCCCGGGGTGGATCGAGGGGTTCAAGATGGCCGAGCCGCTGATCCTGGCGTTCGGCCGCGGGGAGCTGCCGGACTTCCCGGCGTCCCCGGATGCCGTCGTTGACATCATCCCGGTGGATCTGGTCGTCAACGCGCTGCTGGCGGCGGCGGCGAGCCCCCCGCCGCCGGAGCGCCCGGCCTACTACACGGTGTGTTCGGGGTTCCGGAACCCGCTGCTGTTCCGTGACCTCTACGACTATGTGCGGGGCTATTTCCTGGCCGATCCGCTGCCGCGGCGGGGCCGCGGGCATATCGGGGTTCCCGAGTGGCCGTTCGCCGGGGCGGTGGCGGTGGAGGCGAAGCTGCGCCGCGGGGAGAAGGCGGTGGAGTGGGCGAACCGGGCGTTGGCGCACGCGCCGCGTTCGGAGCGGGTCCGCCGGCTGGCCGTCGACCTGGAACGTACCGAGGGGCGGGTGGCGTTCCTACGCCGCTACTCCGATGTGTACCGGGCGTACACGAAGGCCGAGCTGGTCTACGTCGATGACGCCACCGCGGCGCTGCACGCGGCGATGGACCCGGCCGACCAGGTCGATTTCGGGTTCGATCCGGCGTGTTTCGACTGGCGGCACTACCTGCAGGACGTGCACTGCCCGGCGGTGACGCAGGTGCTGCGCCGGCCGCGGGATGCCGCCCCGGCGCGGCGGATGGCCCGCAACCTCACCGCCGGTGAGGGGGTGCTGGCCGTGTTCGACCTGGACGGGACGTTGGTGTCCTCGACGGTGGTCGAGTCGTATCTGTGGCTGCGGCTGGCTGACGGCGACGTCGGGGAACGGGCCCGGGAGCTGGTGTCGCTGGCGCGGGCACTGCCGGGGTATCTGCGTGCCGAGCGCCGTGACCGGGGGCATCTGATTCGTTCGGTGTACGGCCGGTACGCCGGCGCCGACCCGGTGGAGCTGGCGCGGGTCGTCGACGAGGTCGCCGCCGATGTGGTGTTGCGGCGGGTGAAACCGGCGGCGGTGCGCCGCGTGCGGGAGCATCGCGCGGCCGGGCATCGCACCGTGCTGCTGACCGGGGCGGTCGATGTGCTGACCCGTCCGCTGGCGCCGTTGTTCGACGAGATTGTCGCGACCGGCCTGGAAGTCGGCGCGGATGGCCGGTACACGGGACGGTTGTTGTCGTCGCCGCTGGTCGGGGATGCTCGGGCGGCGTTCGTGGATCATTACGCGCGGCGCCGGGGGGCGGACCTGTCCGCGTCGTGGGCGTACGCGGACAGCCTGTCGGATCTGCCGATGTTGCGCACGGTGGGTAATCCGGTGGCGGTGAACCCGGATGTGGCGTTGCACAAGGTGGCGCGGGGGGCGGGCTGGCCGATCGAGGAGTGGCCGTCGACGCCGGGTGAGCCGCGGTTGATGGCCGCCAGCCGCGCCGAGCGGGGCCTGTTCGCCGCGGCGGCCCGCGCCCGGGTTGCCGCGGGCGGCCTGTCGGGGTCGGGGTCGGGTGGGAGTGGTGTTGTGCGGGTGGAAGGGGGTGAGGGCCGGTGACACGCGGTCTGGAGTTGTACCGGTCGCTGCCGCGGTACGCGGCGGCGCGGGTGGTGTCGGGCCGGTTCCCGCGGCTGTCGGGGGCGGCGGCGACGACCGCGGCGCCGCTGCGGCTGGTCGACCGGGGGGATCCGGGTCTGCCGGGGCCGGGGTGGGTGACGGTGCGGCCACGGCTGGCGGGGATCTGCGGGTCGGATCTGGCGACGGTGACGGGGCAGAGCTCGTTCTACTTCTCCCCGCTGGTGTCGATGCCGTTCACTCCCGGTCATGAGATCGTCGGTGACCTGCAGGAGGCGGTGACGCTCGCCGACGGGCGCCGGTTGGACGCGGGTGCCCGGGTGGTGATCGACCCGGTGCTGGGCTGCGCGGCCCGCGGGTTGGAGCTGTGCGTGGGCTGCGCGGCGGGCCGGACGTCACGGTGTGACCGGATCACGGTGGGGCATCTGGCGCCGGGGTTGCAGACCGGGTTCTGCGCGGACACCGGCGGCGGGTGGAGCCGGGCGCTGGTCGCCCATCACAGCCAGTTGCATCCGGTGCCCGACACGCTGCCCGACTCCCGGGCGGTGCTGGTCGAGCCGTTGGCGACCGCTGTGCACACCGCGGGTCGCTGCGGGGTGCGTTCCGGGGACCGGGTGCTGATCATCGGGTCGGGGGCGGTGGGCCTGCTGACGTTGCTGGCCATCCGCGCCTATACGAAGGCCGAGCATGTGACGATGGTCGCCAAGCATCGCCGGCAGGTGGAGCTGGCGCGTCGTTTCGGCGCGGACGAGGTGCTCGCCCCCGACGACGCGGTCGGTGGGGTGCGTCGCGCGAACCGGGCGTTGCGGCTGACCCCGCAGCTGGGTGGGGAGTATCTGCTCGGCGGGGTGGATGTGGCGATCGACTGTGCGGGCAGCGCGTCGTCGCTGTCGACGGCGCTGCGGGTGACTCGGGCCGGTGGCCGGGTGGTGCTGTCGGGGGTGCCGGCGGGGTCGGTGGATCTGACCCCGCTGTGGTTCCGGGAGTTGGAGCTGGTGGGGACGTACGCGTCGTCCGGCGGCGCCCGGCCCGGCCGGGCCGGTACCGAACCGGCAGGAGCGGCGGAGCCGGTGGAGTCGGATTTCGGGCGGGCGTTGGCGCTGGCCGCCACGGCCCCGCTCGACGGGGTGGTGTCGGCGGTGTATCCGCTCGCCCGGTGGCGGGAGGCGTTGGACCATGCGTTGTCCGCGGGGCGTCTCGGCGCCGTGAAGATCGTTTTTGATCCGGCGGCGTCGGCGTGAGCGCGACGCGCGCCGCGCCGGTGCGGTCCGGTGGGCGTGGGGGCGCCGGTGGGAGTGGCACGGTCGGGGTATACGGGATTGTCTCCCCGCGCGGCGGTCCTCGCCGCGGGGCGGGCGGGCGCGGGGGCGCCGGGGCCGGCCGGGGCGGCACACGGACGAGGGGAACGTGCAGGTGAGACCGGGGTTCGTGCTCGAGGTCGACGAGCGCACACCTCCGCTGCTGGTGCACCAGGGTGAGGGGCTGACGCTTGAGCGGTTCCCGCTGGGTACCCGGGTGGTGTATCCGCCGGAGTCGCTTCCGGGGGTGGCGGACGTGGACGCGGCGATCGCCGCGGCGTTGGAGCATCCGTTCAACTGTGAGCCGTTGCGGGTGCTGCTGCGGCCGGGGATGCGGTTGACGATCGCGTTCGACGATCTGTCGATCCCGTTGCCGCGGATGCGCCGTCCGGATGTGCGGCAGCGGATCATTGAACAGGTGCTGACGCTGGCGGCGGCGGCGGGTGTGGACGACGTGCAGCTGATCGCGGCGAACGCGTTGCACCGGCGGATGACGGCGGCGGAGATCGAGCACATCGTCGGGGAGCGGGTGTTCCGGTCGTTCTGGCCGGACAACCTGTACAACCACGACGCCGAGGACCGCGACAATCTGCTGCACATCGGGGTGACCGACCACGGTGAGGACGTGGAGATCAACCGGCGGGCGGCGGAAAGTGACCTGCTGGTCTATGTGAACGTGAACCTGGTCGCGATGGACGGCGGGCACAAGTCGGTGCCGATCGGGTTGGCGTCGTACAACAGCCTGCGCCACCACCACAACAGTCACACGATGCTGCGGTCGCGGTCGTTCATGGACCACACCCGGTCGGAGATGCATTCGTCGGCGTGGCGGATGGGCCGGTTCCTCGCCGACCATCTGAAGATCTTCCACGTGGAGACGACGTTGAACAACGCCTGTTTCCCCGACCGGTACAGCTTCCTGACCCGCCGCGAGTGGGAGTGGTCGGTCAAGGACCAGGCGATGGCCTACGGGATGAGTCGGGGGCTGGCGGCGATGCCGACCCGGCCACGGCGGAAGATCTTCCATGATCTGCTCGCCGACTACCAGGTGACCGGGGTGTTCGCCGGGGAGACCGAAGCCACCCACGATCAGACGATCGCCAGTGTGCACCGCCAGCAGCTCGTCGAGGTCGACGGGCAGTCCGACGTGCTGGTGGTGGGCCTGCCGTATGTGGGCCCGTACAACGTGAACTCGGTGATGAACCCGATCCTGGCGACGTGCATGGGTCTGGGGTATTTCTTCAACATGTACCGGGGGCGGCCGCTGGTCCGTCACCAGGGCGCGATGATTCTTTACCATCCGGTGACCCCGGAGTTCTCCCAGCTGCACCATCCGTCCTATGTGGACTTCTTCTCCGAGGTGCTCGCCGAGTCGACGGACCCGGCGACGATCGAGGCGAAGTTCGAGAAGCAGTACGCGACCGACCCGTGGTATGTGCACCTGTACCGGACGTCGCACGCCTACCACGGCGTCCACCCGTTCTACATGTGGTACTGGGCGGCGCACGGCATGGACCATCTGGGGGATGTGGTGTGGGTCGGGGGGGATCGGGCGGCGTGCGCGCGGATGGGGTTCCGGGCGGCGTCGACGTTCGCCGACGCGTTGGAGATGGTGTCGGGCACGGTGGGCCGTGACCCGTCGATCACCTACCTGCATTCCCCGCCGCACGCGATCGCGGACGTGCGATGAGCCGCACCGGGGCGTTCGGTGGCCCGCCGCGGCCGGGGGTGAGTGTCCGGGAGCTGGCGAACGGGTTCCGCTGGGGTGGCCGGTCGCTGGTCCCGGGTTCGGCGCAGGGGCACCGGCGGCCGGTGAGCGCCCGGGAGTTCCCGACGGCGTGGGCGCGCGGCGGGCCGGCACGGGCGGCGCGCACGGTGTTCCTGGAAGCGGCGATGAACCCGCTGCTGCACGCGGCGTTGACCCCGACGGTCGCCGGCGCGGAGGTGTTCGGTTCCCTCGGCGACGACCCGGTGATCATCGTGTCGAACCATTCCAGTCATCTGGATGCGCCGATGCTGCTGTGCGCGTTGCCGCGGGCGGTGCGGGAACGCACCGCGGTGACGGCGGCGGCGGACTACTTCTTCGACAGCACCTGGCGGGGCCTGTCCTCGGCGTTGGCGTTCGGGACGGTGCCGATCGAGCGTCGCGGTGGGGCGCCGTCGTCGACACCGTTGGAGCTGCTGCGCGGCGGGTGGAACCTGGTGGTGTTCCCCGAGGGCACCCGTTCGGCGGACGGGTCGCGGGGCCGGTTCCGGCTGGGGGCGGGCTATCTGGCGATGACGGCCGGGGTGGCGGTGGTACCGGCGGCGTTGCGCGGTGCGTACGCGGCGATGCCCCGGGGCCGGGCGTGGCCGGTACCGGGCCGGCCGCGGGTGTCGGTGCGGTTCGGTCGTCCGCTGCGTCCCGGTGACGGCGAGGATGTGCGGGCGTTCACCGGACGGCTGGCGGCGGAGGTGACCCGGCTCGGGGTGGAGGACACGACGAGCTGGTGGGCGTCCCTACGCTCCCCCGACGCCGCGTCGCCGGCTGCGGGGGCCGGTGCGGGCGGTGACACCGGTCCTTCCGTTTCGTCGGGTGCGTCGGCGCGGCCGGCGGCGGGAGCCGGACCGGCCCGGCGGGCACCGGCGGGCGCGCCCGGGATGGCCCGGTGGCGGCGGATCTGGGAGGCCACCGAACCACCGGCGGCGGCCCGGCCACGCTCACCCTGGGACCGCTGACCCACCCCCTCCGCCATGTGAGCTCCTTCACATGAGGGTCGTTATGTGGATAACCCTGTTCATGGCCCGGTGGGTAGCGGGGGTGGACCTGTGGATGACCTGTGGGGTGAGGGTCGTCCCGGCCGGGGCGGTGAAGTCAAGGCGTTGCATCACCGAACGTCACAGGTATCACTGAGTACATGGCTCTGTTGCGCCGTTCCCGCCGCTCCGGCTCACTACCCACCCCCGTGCCCGCCCGCCGGGCCACGGACCCGGGCACGCCGGCCCGTCGGGCCGACCCGGCCGGCACCGTACGCCCGGTGCCCCCGGCCCGCGCCGCGTCCCGCCCCACCGCCCGGGCCGGGCACGGCTCGCCGGCGCCGGCCGGGATGGTGGTGCGTGGGGTCGGCGGGTCGGAGCCGCCGGCCGGTGGGCGGGGTGCGGGGACGTTACCGCCGAGCGTGGCCCGGGTCGCCGCCCGCACCCGGCTGTCCGCCGAGCTGCTCGCCGCGCTCCTCGAGGTCGAGGAGCGCACCCGGGCCACGTTGGACGACATCGAACGCGCCGACGCGTTGGCTGACCGGCTGCTGGCGCGGCGCCGGGACCGCCTCGCCGCCGGCCGCGCCACGGACCTGCCCGCCACCCCGACCCGCCTGTCCGCCTGACCCGGCGCAACCGGCACGGGGAGCACGGGTGGCCGGTGCACGGGCCGTGCCCGTGCACCCGGCGCCGCGGCTGCCGGGTCAGGCGGAGGTGCCGGCCTGGCCAGGGTGGGGGGCCAGCGGCCGTGGGTAGCCGGCGGCGCGCACCAGGTCGTTGACCCGGCTCGACAGCAACCGCGACGGGTGCACGTCCAGGATCTCGACGATCTCACCGAGCAGCCGGCTGGCCTCCGGCGGGTCGTCGGGTGCCAGCGCACCGGCGAGCGCGGCCAGTGCCCACCCCCGTTCGGGGGTGCCCGAACTGGTCAGGTCGACCGCGGCCCGGCTCAGGCCGGCCGCGCCCTCACCGCCCATGCGGCTGACGACGTCCGCGACGACGCAGGCCTCCCGGACCTCGTCGAACGCCGGCCACCCCGGATGACGCAGCCCCTGCACACACGGCGTCTGTGACAGCCGGGCGAGCGCGGCCAGGGCGCCGTCGATGTCACCGAGCGTCGCGGCCGCACCCGCCTCCAACGCGGCCGCCCACCCGTGCAGATACGGATGGCCGGCGGCCGCGGCACGGCGGGCGGCACCCCGGGCCGCGTCATAGCGGCCACCGACGAACGCGACGAGGGAGTCCAGGGTGGCGGCGGTACCGGTCAGCAGCGGGTCGTCGAGCTGGGTGGCGAACTGGTCGGTGAGGGTGGCGAACCGCCGCGCCGACGGATCATCCCCGGCCTCGACGGCGAGCACACCCAGGTAGAACGACAGGAACCCGGCGACCCCGGTGAGCTCACGGTGCGTCGCGGGGGACAGTCGGCGTCCCAGTGCGGCCTGCACGCGGCGCCAGTCGGCGATCACCGGGCGCAGCAGCGCGGTGTGCGGGGTGGTGAGCAGGGTGGTGGCGAACCGGTGCAGCCGGTCGTCGAGCTCGGCCATCGTCAGCGGGTCGGGGTCGGCGTAGGCGATCTCCCGGGAGAGCATGGCGGCGGCGCGGGCGGCGGCGGGCAGGCCGAGCCGGTCGGGACGGGTGGAGTCGGGTAGCTCGACTCGGCTCATCCACGTCCTTCCCGTCCGGCCCCTGGGAGGGCGGGCGACTGTCCCCCCGGCCGCGCCGGAGTGCCGGTGGTGCACCGTCACGGCCCGCCCCCGACCCCGT
Organism: Frankia sp. Hr75.2; assembly: GCF_949319125.1. Lineage (NCBI taxonomy): Bacteria > Bacillati > Actinomycetota > Actinomycetes > Frankiales > Frankiaceae > Frankia > Frankia sp. Hr75.2. The sequence continues at coordinate 15,017 of NZ_CASGGV010000304.1, forward strand.
GGGATGCGTCGGTGACGCGGGGTGTCGGGACGGTCCGTGGCGCGGCTCCGACCGCCGTGCTGGCCGCCCGCGGGGGCGGCCGCCTGGCCGGCGCTGTGCGTCACTGGTCCGGTCGGATCGGTGACGAGCGCACGCTACCGTGTTCAGGCTCACGGTGGGGGGCGGATGTGTGATGTCGCGTTGGCCTGTCACCATCGCGCCGCTGGTGCCAGGATCGGCCTGTCTGTGCGTCGATTGTTGTCCACATCCAGGTGTGGAGTACAGGTTTCGGCGGGATTGTGGCGTGTTACGGCCCTGCTCGCCGGGCCCCTTCCCCGCACAACAGCCCGCACACCCCCGCGCAACCCCCAGGTGGGGGTATGTCGGAGCAGAGTGAGGATCCGCGGCCCGCCGTCGGTGATCGCCACACTGTGCTCGGCGTGGGCGGCACGGCTGCCATCGGTGGTGCGCAGCGCCCAGCCCGGTCCGCTGCGGTCAGTCGTCGGCGCGCAGCGTCACCGCGAGCCCCGCCCGTCCCACCGACCCACCCGCAGCGTGCGGATCACCGTGGCCGTGCGGGTCAGGGGAATGCGAGTGGTGATGGCCGTGCGGCCCGTGGGAGTGCGACGGGTCGTCGGGATGGTCGTGCGGGGTCTGCGCCTGCCCGACCCGGTGCGCATGCCCCGGCAGCGCGATCCGGTACAGGCAGGTGTCGCAGTTCATCCGGATGTCCCCGCCGAGCGCCTCCTGGTAGCGCTCCAACACCAGCTCGACCAGCCCGTCACCCTCCCCGCCGGCGCCGGCGGCGCTGTCGCCGAGCAGGCCCGCGCAGGCCAGTTCCACCTCCGGGTGCCCCCCCGCCCAGCCGGCCGCCTGCTCGACGGTGCGCCGCGGCAGCACCCCGGTGAACAGGAAGTAGGGGACGACGACGATCCGCCGGCCGCCGAGCCGGTGGATCCGCTCCAGCCCGGCCGGCACCGACGGCTCGGCCAGGCTGATGAACGCCACCTCCACCCCGCCGTAGCCGCGGCCCTCCCACAGCAGCCGGGCCACCTTGAACACCTCGGCGTTGGCATCCGGGTCGGTCGAACCCCGCCCGACCAGCAGCACCGTGGTCTGCTCCCGCCGGTCCGGTGGGCAGAGGACGTCGACACGTTCGGCGAGCAGCCGCAGGATCGTCGGATGCGGGCCGAGGGGACGCCCGTAGGCGTAGCGCAGCCCCGGGTGGCGTTCGCGTTCCCGGGCCATCGACCCGGGAATGTCGCCTTTGGCATGCCCGGCGGCGACCAGGGTGAGCGGAACGACCCCGAGCCGCCGGTGGCCGGCGTCGACGAGACGGCTGACCGCGTCGGCGACCGGCGGGGCGGACAGCTCGATGAACCCACCGTCCACCGCCAGCCCACCGGCCCGCTGGCGCACCCGGGAGACGAACCGACGGAACTGCTCGGCGCCGGCCTCGTCCCGGGTGCCATGCCCGACGATCAGCAGCGCCGGCCCGGCGGCGGAACCCGCCGGATCCGAAACGGTGGCGGTGGGGACGGTGCCGGGGTGCGGCGGGGTGGCGTTCACCTGGACGTGCCTCCTGCGGCGGGTCGGCCGGTGCGGGCCCGGCGGCTGCGGGTCAGCGCCACGTGTAGTCCCGTGGGGTGACGACCAGGCCGGCGCGCAGCCGGGTCTGGCTCGAGCCGACGACGACCGTGGTCGTCATCCCGACGAGGTCCAGCAGCCGCTCCCGCTCACCGGCCCCACCCGCACCGTCCTGGGTGGCTGTGCGGTCGGTGAGGGCACCGAGGGTCGTGACGGTGATCCGCTGCCCGGGCCGGAACGCGTCGGTGACGATCCCCACCGGGGTGCCGGCGCTACGGTGCGCGGCGAGCACGTCGAGGGCGTCGGGTAGCTGGTGGCGTCGGGTGCGGCTGCGCGGGTTGTAGAACGCGACGACCAGGTCGGCTTCGGCGACCGCGCGGACCCGGCCCACGATCCGCTCCCACGGGGTGTGCAGGTCCGACAGGCTGATCAGCGCATGGTCGTGCCCGAGCGGGGCGCCGAGCAGTGCGGCGGCGGCGAGCGCCGCGGTCACCCCCGGCACGGCGACCACGTCGAACGACCCGTCGGCCAGGTCGAGCGCGGGGCTGCCCATCGCGTACACCCCGGCGTCGCCGCTGCCGATGAGCGCGACGGCATGCCCGGCGCGGGCGTGTGCGACGGCGGTCTCGGCGCGGGCCTGCTCGTCACCGAGCCCGCTGTCGAGCACGGTGACCCCGGCGGGCAGCAGATCGGCGACGGACCGCACGTACTGGTCCAACCCGACCACGATCCGGGCGCGGGCCAGCTCGGCGCGGGCGGCGGGGGTGAGTAGCCGACGGTCCCCGGGACCGAGCCCGACGACGGCGAGCCGGCCGCGGGGCCGGTGCCGGGCCACAGCGACGGTCGCGTGCGCGCTGACCTGCTTGGCGACCACCAGCTGCGCCGTCACCGCCGGTACGCCGGTTGGCTCGCCGGTTGGCGGGCTGGCGGGGAGGAGACTGGCGGCTTCGGCGACGCTCGGCGTGCCGACCGCGGCGCGCACCACCTCCGACGGGTGCGGCACGGTGACCACGGCCAGGGCCTGCGGGGGGTGCGCCACCAGCGGCCAGCCGCGGCGGCGGGCCACCTCCAGCAGCCCCACCTCGTCGGCTTTCGCGGTCACCGACGCCAGATGGGTCACCGCCAGCGGGGACAGCCCGGCGCCGGCCAGCGCGGTGTCGATGAGCGCGTCGATCTCGTCGGCGGGCGCGCCGCGGCTCGCCCCGACCCCGACGACCAGGCTCGGGGGCCGGTAGACCACCCGCGGGCCGGCTCCGTCCGGCGGCGCGCCCAGCAGCCGGTCGGTGACATGAATCGACGCCACCGCCGTCCCCTCCACGCCCACCGCCCCACCATCAACAGCGCCGGTGATGGTGGTGGTGACGGACGGGGGTAGCGGCGGCAGTGGCCACACCGCGTCGGCGTGCAGGGCGACGGGATGACCCGACAGGACGGCCGTGCCGACGGCGGCCAGCTCCGAACCCGGTTCGACAGTGAACCCGAGCTCGGCGCCGAACCCGTCCAGGGCGCTCACCCCGGTGGCGTCACTGGCCGTGGTGATCACCGGTGTGGCGCCGAGGGCGTCGGCGACCTGCTCGGCGAGCCGGTTCGCGCCACCGGCGTGCCCACCGCACAACGCGACCGCGAACCGGCGCGCCTCGTCCACACACACCACACCCGGGTCGTGGTCCTTGCCGCGCAGCAGCCCGTCGAGGAGGCGGACCGTCGCCCCGGTCGCCAGGAAACAGACGATGCCCGTGACGCCGTCCGCGAGCGCGGCGGTGATCGCGTCGCGGGGCCGGCCCGGGTAGAGCCGGGCGGTGGGCCAGCGGCGGGTGAGCTCACCGGCCGCGGCCCGCCCGGCGGCGGTCACCGCCACCAGCGCCACCAGGCCCGCGCCGTCCACCGCCGCGCCCTGCGGTGCCACCGGCTCGGCCGACGCCCCCCGCTCCCGCTCCCGTTCCAGCACGGCCGGGGCCGGGGCGGCGGGGTGTGGGCTGGCGGGGAGCTGGGTGGCGCCGGCGGCGGCCAGCGCCCGGTCGGCGTCGCGCAGCACCGTGCGCGCACCGGACTGCGCCCGCCGGTAGGTGTGAAAATGCCCCGGGTGGTACAGGTGGGAGCGTCGCCCCCCGGCCACCAGCGCCGGGCCGACGAGCACCAGGGTGTGCTTCCACAGCCGGTGCGCCTTGACCGTGTCGGCGAGCGTGTCGAGGGTGCAGCGCACGATCAGCTCGTCCGGCCAGCTCACCTGGTAGGCGACGACACAGGGCGTGTCCGGCGGGTAGCCGCCGGCGAGCAGCTCGTCGCGCAGCTGCCCGGAACGGGCCGCGGACAGGAACAGCGCCATCGTCGTGCCGTGCCGGGCGAGGTCGCGGACCTCCTCCCCGGGTGGCATCGGGGTCTTCCCACCCCCGAGCCGGGTCAGGATCACCGACTGGGCGACCTCGGGGACGGTCAGCTCCCGGCGCAACGCCGCGGCGAGCGCGGTGAAGCTGCTCACCCCGGGCACGATGTCGCTGTCCAGGCCGAGCCGGTCGCAGATCTCCAGCTGCTCCTGCACCGCCCCCCACAGCGCCGGATCCCCCGAGTGGACCCGGGCGACGTGCAGACCCTGCTCGGCGGCACGGCGGTAGACCGCCTCGACGCCCTCCAACGGCAACGCCGCGGAGTCGATCAGTTCGGCGCCGTCACGGGCATGGTCGAGGATGGCGGGGTGCACCAGCGAGGACGCCCAGATCACCACGTCGGCGGCGGCGAGAACCGCCGCGCCGCGCACGGTGATCAGATCGGCGGCACCCGGGCCGGCGCCGACGAAACTGACCCGCCCGCGTCCCGGCCCGGCGCCGTCCACTGGCTGACCGGTGCCGCGGCCGGGGTGGCTCATCGTGGCCACCGTGCCCGCCGCGTCGCCAGGACCGTGGACAGGTAGGGCCCGGTCTCGCCCGGTTCCAGGTCGGCGGCGGGACGGATGTCCTGCTCGGGCAGGCCGAGCGCGGCCCCGTAGACGGCGTGCCCGGCCGGCCCGTCGAGCCGGGCGGCGTCGGCGAGCACCCCGCGGACGGCGGGCAGGGCACGCCCACCCTTGTAGGCGACGACGGTGTCGAAGCCGGCGACCGCGCTGCGGTAGGCGTCGACGCCGGCGGTCAGCGGGAGCAGCGCGAGGGTTTCCGCGCCGTGGGCGAGCACGGTGCCCGACCGGGCGGCCAGGTCCTGCATCGCGGTGATACCCGGCACCGTGTCCAGTTCGACGTCGGGGAGCAGGGTGCGCACTGCGGCGGCGAGGGCGGTGAACGTCGAGTACAGGTTCGGGTCTCCGATCGTCGCGAACGCCACCGTGATCCCAGACCCAGACCCAGACCCAGACCCAGGTCCTGTGTCTGGCGCTGTCGCCGGGCCGGCCAAGGTGCCGGGCGGCCCGCCGTCGGGCGCGCCGTCCGCGGTGCCGGTGGTTTCGCCACGTAGGGCGGCGGCGACGGCACGGGCGGGACCGAGGTAGTCGGCGTCGCCGGCCATCCGGAACGGCAGCGTCACGATCCGGTCGTGGTCGACGTGGGCGCGCACCGTCACCTCCGCCCGCCCCGGCGGCCCCGCACCCGTGGCCGTCCCGGGCCGGTCGGTGGGGCTGGGGCTGCCCGGCGCGGGACCGTACGGGCCGTGGCCGTCGCTGACCGGGACGAACACGACGGTCGCCTCCCGCAGAACGCGGACCGCCCGGTAGGTCACCAGGTCCGGGTCGCCCGGGCCGACACCGACACCGACGAGTCGGGGGTTCACCGTGCCGCTCACCGCGATGACACCTCCGTTGTTCCAGGGGACGCCGGGGGATTGCCACCGGCGTCCCGTCCATGGCCGTGCCCGCCGCCGGCGGGTGGGGTGCCGCCGGATGGGCGGGTGCGGGCGGTACCGGCGGCGGCGACGAGCCGCGCCGGCACGGCGGGTAGGCCCGCCCAGTGCAGGTGCAGGTAGGAGGCGTGCACCCCGCCGCGGACAAACCCCTCAGGTCGCCCACCCACCGCCGTACCGTCCACTCCGCCGTCCACCCGCCCGCCGGCACCGGCGGCGGGGTCGCTGTCACCGAACCGCGGCGGTGGGATGTCCACCTGCCAGGCCGGTGTCCCGGGCAGCTCCGCCCGGTCGACGCTCAGCCGGGTGCGGTGGAACTCGTGGGCGGTGACGACCGTCCCCGCCGCCACCAGCGGGCTGTCAGCCGCGGCGGCCGCATGCCGGTAGCCCAGGGTGAGCCGCGGGCCCATCACCGCGTCGGTGTCGAGAACCCCGCACATCGCCGTCCCGTCCAACGAACGGCCCAGGTAGAGCAGCCCGGCGCATTCGGCGACCAGCGGCGCGCCGCGGGCCGCCAGCGCCGCGACCTGCCCACGCAGCCGGCTGTTCGCCGCCAGCGCGCCGGCATGCTCCTCGGGGAACCCGCCACCGACGACCAGCGCGTCCGTGCCGTCCGGGAGGGTCTCGTCGCGCAGCGGGTCGACGGTGAGCACCTGCGCGCCAGCGGCGGTGAGGAGCTCGACGTGCTCGGTGTAGCCGAAGGTGAACGCCGCCCCGCCGGCCACCGCGATCCGCACCGGCCGCCCCCCGGGCACCACACCCCCCGCGCCCGCGTTGATGGTGTGCTGCCCGACCCGACCCGCAGCACCGGCGGCGGTGGCCTGCGCGATCTGCCGGGCGGGATCCCACGGGTCGACCGGCAGGGGTGGCGCCGAGGAGGCGAGGCGGATCAGCGCGTCCAGGTCGACCGCCGACCCGACCAGCGCACCGAGACGCCGCACCGCCTGCGCGGCCGCCGCGCTGCGTTCCGCCGCCGGCACCAGCCCCAGATGCCGCGACGGGGTGTGCACCGCGCCGTCGCGGGGCACCGCGCCCAGCACCGCCACCCCGATCCCGGCCAGCGCACCGGTGAGGATCTGCCGGTGCCGGTCCGACCCGACCCGGTTGAGGATCACCCCGGCGAGGCGTACCCGCCGGTCGAACGCGGCGAACCCGCAGACCAGCGCGGCCACCGACCGCCCGGCCCCGGCGGCGTCGACGACCAGCACCACCGGCGCGTCGAGGAGCCGGGCGACATGCGCGGTCGACCCGTGATCAGCCTCCTGCCCGGCAGCAGGGGCGGCGACCCCGTCGAACAGGCCCATCACCCCTTCGACGACCGCCAGCTGCGCGCCGGCCGCCCCGTGGGCGAACAGCGGGCCGATCAGATCCGGCCCGCACAGCACCGCGTCCAGGTTGCGGCCGGGCCGGCCGGTCGCCAGCGCGTGATAACCCGGGTCGATGTAGTCCGGGCCCACCTTGTGACCCGACACCCGCAGGCCGCGGGCGGTCAGCGCGGCCATCAGCCCGGTCGCCACCGTCGTCTTCCCCGCGCCGGACGTCGGGGCGGCGAGCACCAGCCGGGGGATCAGCCCGGCGCTCACCATTCGATGCCCCGCTGCCCCTTCTGCCCGGCGTCCATCGGATGCTTCACCTTCGTCATGTCGGTGACCAGATCCGCGGCGTCGACCAGCGCGGCCGGCGCCTCCCGGCCGGTGATCACCACATGCTGCCCGTCGGGTCGGGCGGCGAGCACCGCGAGGACCTCGTCCAGGTCGATCCACCCCCAGCGCAGCGGATAGGTCAGCTCGTCGAGGACGTAGAGCCGGTAGGTGCCGGCGGTCAGATCGCGGGCGATCTGCGCCCACCCCTCGGCGGCCGCGCCCGCCGGGTCGGCGGCCGGGTCGAGGCGGGCCTGCACCCAGCTCCACCCCTGGCCCATCTTGTGCCAGGTCACCGTCCCACCCTCACCGCTGGCCGAGAGCACCCGCAGCGCCTTCTCCTCCCCGATGCGCCACTTCGCCGACTTCACGAACTGGAACACCCCGACCGGCCAGCCCTGCGCCCAGCCCCGCAACGCCAACCCGAACGCCGCCGTCGACTTTCCCTTCCCCTGCCCGGTGTGCACGATCAGCAGCGGACGGTCCCGGCGCTGCCGCGTCGTCAGCCCGTCGTCGGGGACCTGCGCGGGCTGCCCCTGCGGCGCCATCAGGCGACCCGCCCGGGGACGCCGCCGGCCTGCGGGAGGGCGTCGAGGTCGACCAGGTCGGCGCCGAGCACGGCGGCGAGCCGCCCGGCCAGCCCGAGGCGCACCGGGCCGGTCTCACAGTCCACGACCACACTCGCCAACCCACCCCGGCGCACCCGGCCGGCCGCCCCGGCCCCACCGCGTGCGCCGCCGCCCTGCCCGGCGACCCCACCGGCCGCGCGCAGCAACCCCCGCGCCGCCGCACCCGGATCACCCCCGGCGGTGGCCCGCCCGTCGGTGACCAGCACCAGCAGCGGACGGCGGTCGGGGTCGCGGCGCGCCTCGGCGCGCAGCACCACCCCGGCGCATTCCAACCCGGCCGCGATCGGGGTCCGCCCCCCGGTCCGCAACCCGACGAGGCGCGCCGCCCCCACCTCCACACTGGACGTCGGCGCAAGCACCACCTGCGCATCCACCCCCCGGAACGTGATCATGCCGATGCGGTCGCGGCGCTGGTAGGCGTCGACAAGCAGAGACAGCACCGCGGTGCTGACCCGGCGCAGCCGGGTGCGGGCGGCCATCGACCCGCTGGCGTCGACGACGAACAGCACCAGGTTCCCCTCCCGGCCGCGGCGGTGCGCGCCGCGCCGGTCGGCGGGGTCGAGCACCAGCGCCGGGCCGGTGCGGCCCCGGTCGTGCTGGTGGGGGGCGGCGGCCAGCAGCGTCGCCGGCAGGTGCAACCCGGGGGCGTCCGCGCCGGTCCGGGCGACCGCCCCGCGGGAGGTGCGTGCCGCCGAACGACGCCCGGCCGCCCCCGCGCCCAGCCCGGCGACGGACAGCAGCCGCGGCCGGAACGGCATACCGGGAACCCCAGCCGCCGGCGCCGGCCCACCGCCGCGCGCCGCGCCGCCGTCCACATGCGTCTGCGCTGTCTGGGCTGCTCGGGCCATGCCCGCCGGGCCACCCGCCTCCGCTGCCGGCCCACCGCCGCCCGCCGGCGCCGCGGACGACAGGGCGGCACCGGGCGGGGGAGAACCCGCCGGCCCGACACCCTCAGGCCCACCCGCCGCCGGCCCGCTCAGATCAGCGGACTCGCCACCGGCCCTCGCCGAGGCGCCGGTGAGGTCACCGGTACCACCCGCCGGGACATCCACCCCCGACCCGTCTCCGCCAGACCCGTCCCACCCGCCGGTGTCGTCACGCCACCGCTGGCCACCACCCGGCGACCCGCCACCAGGAGAATCATCCGGCCCGTCCCCGTCCGGGGGGCCGTCGCCGGGGTGTACCCGGTCGCGCAGCACCTCCTCGACCGTGTCGTCGAGCGCGCCGCCGTCCCCACCCGGGGCGTCGAACGGGCCACGGCGGCGCCGATGCGGCAGCACGAACCGGGCCGAGACCCGAATGTCATCCGGGCTGACCTCCGCCCGACCCTCCCACGCCGCGCGCGCCATCGCCGTCTTCGCCAGCACCACGTCGGCGCGCATCCCGTCGACGTCACACGCCGCGCACACCGCGGCGACCGCGTCCAACGCGGCGTCGGAGAGCTCCACCCGGCCCAACCGGGCCTGCGCGGCCGCGATCCGCCCCGCCAGCTCCGCCTCCGCGCCGGCCCAGACGGCGGCGAACCCGACCGGGTCGGCTTCGAACGTCAACCGGCGGCGTACCACCTGCGCGCGTACCCGCGGGTCACGGCTGGCCGCCACCTGCACCGTCAACCCGAACCGGTCCAGCAGCTGCGGGCGCAGCTCACCCTCCTCCGGGTTCATCGTCCCCACCAGCCAGAACCGCGCCGGATGGCTGACCGACACCCCGTCGCGTTCCACCTGCGCCACCCCGAGCGCGGCCGCGTCCAACAGCAGATCCACCAGATGGTCGGCGAGCAGGTTCACCTCGTCGACGTAGAGCACCCCGCGGTGCGCGGCCGCGAGCAGCCCCGGGCGCAGCGCGGTCACCCCTTCGGCCAGTGCCCGGTCCAGGTCCAACGCGCCGGTCACCCGGTCCTCCGACGCGCCGACCGGCAGCTCCACCAGCCGCGCCGGCCGCGACACCCCCACCCCGCCGGCACCGTGACCGTCGGCGAGGCTGGTCGGGTGCGGGCCATCCGGGCAGTGCACCACCGGCGCCGCCGGATCGCAGGAGAACCGGCAGCCCGGCACCACCGCCACCGGCGGCAGCAACCCCGCCAGCGCGCGGACCGCCGTCGACTTCGCCGTGCCCTTCTCCCCGCGGACCAGTACCCCGCCCACCGTCGGGGACACCGCGTTGAGCAGCAACGCCAACCGCAGATCATCCTGGCCGACCAGCGCGGAGAACGGGAACGTCACCACCGGCCCGCCACCCCCGCACGGGCCGTCGAACGCCACCCGGCCGTCGCCGCGCGGCCGCACACAGTCGTGGGCATGCCGATGTCCTCCCCGGGGTGTCCTCGCCCTCGAAGCCAGCACGGACGGCGGAAGTATCCTGGCTGCCGGATCACCATCCACCCTCGGCCTTCCAACGGCCCGCAGGGCCGCCGTGACCTTCCGCTGAGGGGGACTCCCCGGTAACAGTGGCGGGACCGCGCCGGATTCACACCGGCTTCCTCCCCGACCGTCCGGCGCCCAGCATGGCACATCGGACAACCGGCAGGGGGCGCCCTGAGACCCACGCCCCGTTCCGCCGGCCGCCGCCCACCACCCGCGACCCACCCCGACCACCCACCGCAACGCCCGCCGGCCGGCCGGCGCCGGTCAGCTCACAGGCGGATCACAGACCGACCCGACCCGACGGGTTGTCCGCGTCGAACAGCCGCCCGGCCCGCACATACGACTCCAACGACGCCGCCGACCGCCACCGGCCCTGCCGCATGATCGACCGGTCCGTCACCCCGGCCCGCGCCGCCGCCGTCGCGAACCCCGACCGCAGCGAATGCCCCGCGAAATCCGCCGGATCCAACCCGGCCGCGGCCACCCGACGCTGCACGATCCGCGCCACCGACCCCGGGTAGAGCCGGCCCGCGCCGACCTGCCCGTGCCGGTTCACCCCCCGAAACGCCGCCCCGCCAGCCAGCGGCGTCCCCGCCGCCGCCGCGGCCGCCACCCATCCCCGCCACGCCCGCACCGGGCACGTCGGCCGGTACGACCCGTACGCCAACCCGACCTGCGCACCGGCGGACTCCTGGTCGGTCTTGGAACGGCGCACCGTCACGACCAGCCCGTCGTCGGTCTCCACCAGGTCGGCGGTGTCCAACCCGACCAGCTCACTGCGACGCAGGCAGCCGGCGAACCCGACCAGCAGCAGCGCCCTGTCCCGCACATCCGCCAACTGCGAGTCGTCGAGGCCGGAGACGACCCGCGACAGCAACGTCGTGTCCAACGCGGCCTTGCGCGCCGGGCGCACCCCCCGCGACCGGCGGATCCCGTTCCACACCGCCGACACCTCCGCCGACCCCGTCGGATTCTCGGCATGGGCGAGCTGATGCGCCACCGAGATCGCGGCGAGGCGACGGCGGATCGTCGACGGCGCATACCCGGCGTCCGCCAGCTCGGTGATGTACCCGGCGACGGTCACCGCGGAGGCGGGCACGGCGACCAGCGGCACGGGACGTCCCTCGCACCAGGACCGGAAATGACGCAGGTCGGCGTCGTAGGCACGCCAGGTCGCCGCCGACCGGGACGCCCGCGCGTAGTCCCCGACCCGGCCGGCGAGCGGCCCGTCGAGCCCCACCGCGCCCGGCACGGCCACCGGCCCGGCCGCGACGATCTCCACCGCGTCCACGACGTCCACGACGTCGGTCGCGTCGATGACGTCCGCCACGTCCGCGGCCCGCCCGGCGCCCGCCGCCGCGGTCGTGGTCGCTGGCGGGGTCGGATCGCCGCCCGGCGCCGGCCCGGCACCGACCTGTCGCCGGACGGTCTCACCGCCGTCATGCTGCCCGCCTGCCACCCGCTCGCCTCCCACCCGCACCACACCCACCGGTCCCCCACCTGCAGATGATCATAGGGGGTGGTGAAGGAACCCGTCCCCGCCCGGGCGGGTGTGCGCCGCCGCCCGATCGGCCCGCACCCACCCCGCGACAACCACCAGCAGCAGCACCGCGACCACGATGAGCAGCACCACCGGCCCTTCCCGCCGCGACCCCACCGCAGAGCCGGCGACCACCCCCGACAGCCCCACTCTTCGGCGCCGCGGCCCGGCGAGCCGCCGGCCGAGGCCGCGCCCGCCCACCGCGCCCGTGCACCCGCCGGCCCACCCGAACCGGTGCGCCACCACCCACCCTCACAACCAGCCACCGTCCCCCAACGCCGTGGCTAGGCTTTCCGGTATGGCCTCGACGTCACCCGACGCCGCGCCCGCCCGGTTGCGACATGCCACCCACTGGCTGATCGCGCAGCTCGCCAAACACGCGCAGCGGCGCAGCTCCCACGCCTTCACCGCGCTCGGCGCCCACCCCGCCCACTACGCGCTGCTCGCCGCCCTCGACGAGTTCGGCCCGGCCAGCCAGGCCACCCTCGCCCGCCGCGCCGCCCTCGACCGCGCCGACACCGCCGGACTCCTCACCGACCTGCGCACCCGCGGCCTGGTCGAACGCACCCCCGATGCCACCGACCGGCGCCGCACCGTCATCACCCTCACCGACGAGGGCACCACCCACCTGCACCACCTCGACGCCGTCACCGCCGCGATCGGCGACGATCTGCTCGCCGGCCTGCCCCCCGCCGACCGCCACCAGTTCACCGCCCTGCTGACCCGCCTACTCACCGACCGCCCCCACTGACCACACACCCCCGGCCGAGGCGGGCACCCCGCCCGCAGCGCTCACTGCTTCCCCCCGGATCCTCACCGCTCCTCCTGCGGGCCGGTGAGGATCCGGGTGAACGTGACACGAGGCAGTCCCGGCCCGTCGTAGTCCTGTTGGACGGGGACCCCGTCGGCCGTCGCGGCGTCGCCGGGGTCCACCTGGAACCCGAGACCGGTGTGGAACGCCACCGACGCCGCGTTACCCGGGCTGGTCACACACCGCACCCGGGTGCGGCCCCGCGCGGCCGCCAGCGTGAAGAACCGCCGGTAGAGGAACGCCCCGACACCGCGGCGGCGCAACGCCGGATCAACCCCGACGAAATGAATGTAGGCGACCTCAGGCTGCGACTGGGACAGGAAACCGATCAGGAACGCCACCAGCGCACCGTCCGGCTGTTCCACCACGAAACTGCTGTCGGTGAAATGCTGGAAGAACAACCGGGGGAGCAGCAGGCTGCGTTCCCGCGACCCGGCGGCACCCCCGAAACCCGCCCACCAGACGTCCAACACGGCCAGCACCCGCCGCTGATCCTCGGGGATGGGAGAGCGCAGCAGCAGACCGCCGGGAAGGCCGGCACCGTCGGGAAAGTCGTCGATCACCGCGCAATCCTGACCGCGGCCCGCCCGCCCACGCCAACCCATTTCCGCTGGCCGGTTCCGCTTCCGCCAGGTCAGGCCGGGTCAGGCTGCTCCTGGTGGGTGGTGCGTGCCAGGCGGCCCGGCCGCGGGCCGGCGTGGGCGCGCAGGGTGCCGTCGGGGGCCCAGATCGCCGAGCGGCCCGCCGTGCGAGCGAAACCACCGCCGGTGGGACCGGCGAAGCTGGTCATCGCGACCCACACCCGGTGCTCGGCGAGGACCCGCCGTGCCCGCCGCGCTGTCGTCGGTGACGCTGTTGCGCCGGCTCGGCCATGACTCCCGCAAGAACCGGCTGTACCGGGCGTTTCGCGAACTCGGCCGTGCGGTGCGCACCCTGGTCCTGCTGCGTTACCTGTCCGAACCTGAAAACCAACGAAATCCCTTTGTTCTCCACGGTTCTCGACCAGATCCCCGACCTGACCGACGTCCTGGTCACCGTCGATGCGATGCACGCGCAGACCGCGTACGCCGACTACCTCCACGGCCGCGGAGCACACCTGTTGGTCACCGTGAACCGTCTACGCGATCTGCACCCTGCCCGCCGAGGACGCCCTACCGGCCGAACTCGCCACTTGGATCCGCGGCCACTGGTCCATCGAGGTCCGCCTGCACTGGGTCCGTGACGTCACCCTGGGTGAAGACCTCCACCGGGCCCGTACCGGCAGCGGCCCCCAGGTCATGGCCACTCTCCGCACCAGCACAAACACGACTTTGCAATGACCCTGGGCAGCGCCCGGGGGCCGTAGTAGGGCGTCGGGACGCCCGGCCGTGTCCCGCCGGCGTACATCTCCCACACTCTCGGGTCCGGCCCGGAGTAGCGTCCACTCCGGGCCGGGTGCGGGAGACCTCCTGTGCCAGCTATAGCGGGCACGCCGGACCTGCGGCGAGCGGATCACCTCGAACACGCTGCTTCGGGTCACCGTCGCCCCGCACCTGTCTCACGCAGGGCGAAGGCACGGTGCCCGTCTCGTAGCAGCGGTGGCGGTCTTCCTCTCAGCTGCCCGTGCCGTCGGCGCAGAGGCGTTCGCGGACGACCTGGAACGCGTCGCCGGCCGGGTTGATCTGGACAAATGCGTAGCAGCTGAGCGGCTGGCCGGCGTTGGTACTCAGGTCGACTGGTTCGATCAGGCCCCCCGCGTCGTAGTCGGTCACACCCCGTAGTGCGCTGATGAAACCCTCACGGGTGGGGCAGTCGCCAGCCAGTTCGAGTCCGCGCAGGAACAGGTCAGTGTAGATGAAGGCGCGCATTGCGAACTGCTGCTCAGGCTGGATGGTCTCCGGCGCGAAGCGCGTCATCGCGTTGCGGTAGCGGTCGATGGGGGCACCGCCGGCCTCGAAGGGGCGGAAGTACACGGGGAACGAGACTCCCGCCAGGGCTGGGCCCAGCGTGGGCAACAGGCCGCGGTCGTACCCGGTGAGCGAGACGCTGGTGGCGAGGTTCAGGTTCGCGGCGCGGGTGGCGTGCACGATGGCGGCGAAGTCCTGGGGAGCCGTGAAGCCGATCAAGGAGTCGGCGCCGAAGTCGGCCAGCTTTTGGGCCACCCGGGCTGGGCTGTCACTGCTGCTCGCGTAGGAAATGGTCTCGGTCGAGGCGAGCCCAATCGACCCGAAAGCGGCCTTGTACCGCGAGATGATATCCAACGTGAACGCCGACGCCCCCGTGGTTACGAAGGCGACCTTCGTGCCGCGGCTGGCCTGGATGTAGCGGCCGACGGTTTCGGGTGAGGGCTCGTACTGGTAGGAGAACAAGTTCTGGTACTTGGCCCAGGCCGACTGGGCGAGACCTACGACGGGGACCCCCTGCGTCGTGAGGCTGTCCAATGAGTCACCGATCGCGGAGGTGGCCGTCACAAGTCCGAAGGCGGACTCACGCCGGAGGAGTTCCTCGGTGACGCGGGCGTTCTGCGATGGGGAGTTCGCGTCGTCGCGCCACTGGTAGACGATGCGGCGGCCGTGTATGCCGCCTTGCTCGTTGGCCAGGCCGATCCTGGCGTCGACCCCGGAGCGGGCCGAGGACAGCGCGGCGCTCGAGTCGGAGACGACGAACCCGAGCTTCACCTGCTCGGATGTGACACCGGGGCTGTTGCAGGCAGCCGCCGCCTCGCCCCCGTCTCCCAGCGTCGAGCAACTGGTCGCGGCGGCCACGAGAATGGTGGCCGCCAACCCTAATGGTCTCGTCAAACTACCTAAGCGCATAAATTTCCCCACAGAAGATAAACGAGGATGGCAGTAGGGCTCGGGGGCGCGGCAAGCCAACCTGGTCGTGCCCGGAACCGCCGCCCCCACCGAGACCTTCATTTCTTACAGATCATCAAGTGATGTGCAGGTCAGGATGGTAGCGACCCTGGCGGGCTGGCCCTGGCCCGGCTGTTGCGTTCCGGCAAGGCTGGGCATGCTGGGCGTCTCTGACGGTGCGGGCGAACGTGACGGGATTCGATGCGCAGGCTCGTTCGGCTGCCGGTGAAGCGCCGGGTCTTCGGTCCAGGATCCGTCGCCAATCCAGTCGTATCGGTGAATTTTGCCCTCCGCGAGAGTCGGGGCGGGCACCTTGTCGCGACGCCGCTGCGGACGGTCGGGCGGGGCGGGTGGGAACCCACGGCCTGATTCGGTGGGATGTGCCTCTGGCTCATCCCACCGCTCGGCATCACCGACTCCACCCACGTGCGCGCCTACGACCAGAACCTGTTCACCGAGTGGCACTCGCGCTACGGCGGCCGCGGGGTGCTCATCTACTGGCATGTGGAGAAGAAGTCGCTGGCCATCCACTCCCAGCTGATCAACTGCACCGCCTCCGAGGTCGCCGCGATGATCGAGGGCGCGATGCGGCGCGGCACCACGATGGATGTCGAGGCCAACTACACGGACTCGCACGGCCAGTCGGAAATCGGGTTCGGCGTCACGAGGCTGCTGAACTTCGACCTGCTGCCGAGGATCAAGCGGATCAACAAGGTGAAGCTGTACCGCCCCGTGGCAGGCGAGCCGGACGCCTACCCGCAGCTGACTCCGGCGCTGACCCGCACCTGCGGCTTCGGGACCTTCAGCGGGAGGTCGAGGAGGGTCTGAACGTGATGGAGTCCTCCAACGGCGCGAACTCCGTGATCGCCTACGGCAAGGGCGGGGAGATCGCCTCGAACCGGCGCGACGAGCAGGAGATGTTCGTGCTGTGCCTGCGCATCCTGCAATCGGCCCTGGTCTACGTGAACACCCTGATGCTCCAGGACATCCTCGGCGAACCGGAGTGGGCCGACCTCCTCACGCCCACCGACCGGCGCGGCCTGACCCCGCTGTTCTGGTCCCACGTACGGCCATACGGTGAGGTGAACCTCGACATGGGCGGCCCGCCTCAACCTCGCCACGGCCTCCATACCGGGCCCCCGGGCCCCGGCCGACCAGGCTGCGCAATCCACCGTGGAGAACGAATGAAGCTGCGCCCGTACAGCACCGTGCGCGAGCCGCGCCGGCGTCTCGCAGGGCGCGACCCCGACGTGTGGCTGCCCCAGGCCCGCGCCTGGGCCACCGTGCTGGCCTCCCCCGCTTGGTGGCGTCTGCCGGACGACGACCGCCGGGCCCGGGCTTCGTAACCGGCAAGCGGGATCTGGAACACATTCCGTGAGGACGATCACTAGACCTCTTCACTGGTTACTGACTGTGGCGATGGACGGGCGGCGGTCAAGAGGACGTGCTTGCGGAGCAACGGGAGTTTGGCACGGCCGAACATCTGACGCTTGACCATTTTGATGTGATTTACCCGGCCCTCGACGGGACCGGAATTCCAGTGGGTTGTCAGGCCCTGGATGACGGCGTCCCAGTCCTTCTCCAGGCCGGTGGCGAAGGAGTGGAGGCCGGGAGGTCCTCGGCGCTCGCGGTGACGATCCAGTCCTTGAGGTGCTGGCCGGTGCGGGTGGTTAGCACCTCGGCGAAGGCACGGACGAGGTGGTCGGCGGCGGTGAGTTCCGGGCAGCGGGCGAGGACCTGGGCGGGGTGGCGTGGGGCCGTTCGCTTGGGTGTCGGCCGATTTGAGCCACGGCGACCGTCAAGCGTCCGTTTGGCGAGCTTGGCCCAGCGCTCGCGTGGCGCGACGGCCTCCGGGAGATGGCGGCGGGCTCGACAGCGTTCGGGCCTTGCCGACAAGGGAAAAAACTTCTGGTTCCGCGGCTGCATCTGTTGGCCGATGGGGCATCAGCCTGGGCCAACGACGCGTACCGCCGTACGCGGCGCGCCGCCGCTTCGCGAGAAGCTTGTCAGCTCCAGCGGACGGCAAAAGAGAGTGGCAAGGAGATCTCTCTCCTCGCCACTCTTAACTTATAGCGCACTGGCGGGCTTGCGGCAAGACCCAGGTCGTGCCGCAGAATCGTCGGCCGAGGCCACAACCTGCGGAAATGAGGGCACGACGTGCGGGTGTTGTTGTCGACGTATGGGGGACGCGGTGACGTCGGACTGCGCAGTGCGGTTGCGGGCGCCAGGGGCGGAGGTGCGGGTGTGCGCGCCGCCCGACTGGGCGGAGCGGCCGCCCGACTCGTCGGAGGGAAGGCAACCAGCGATGAGGACGTGCCCAACAAGAGGTTCGACAGAGCTGGCGGCGCCGGTGATTCGATCGACCAGTGCAGTGCGACGGAGCACGGCTGCCTCGGAGGTATCGCAATGATCGAGCAGTACGTGTTGGATCTTCAAGAGGTTGACGAGATGCAGGTCGCGGTCGTTGGCGGCAAGGGCGCGCACCTGGGCGGGCTGTCGCGGATTGAAGGCATCCGCGTGCCGGCCGGCTTTTGCGTGACGACGGACGTCTTCCGGCGGATCATGGCGGAGGCGCCGTCGATCGACGATCGGCTCGATCAGCTGTCGCGCTTGAACCCGGACGACCGGGAGGCGATCCGCACGCTCAGCGCGCAGATTCGTCGGACCATCGAAGGGATTGCCATCCCGGGCGATCTCGCGGCGGCGATCACCCGCGCGCTCGCCCAGTTCGGCGAGCAAGCCGCCTACGCCGTCCGATCCAGCGCGACGGCAGAGGACCTGCCGACGGCCTCCTTCGCCGGCCAGCAGGACACGTACCTGAACGTGGTGGGGCCGACGGCGATCCTCCAGCACGTCAGCCGGTGCTGGGCCTCGTTGTTCACCGAGCGGGCCGTGACCTACCGCCAGCGGAACGGCATCGACCACCGTACGGTCCACATGGCCGTGGTCGTGCAGCAGATGGTCTTCCCGCATGCGGCCGGCATCCTGTTCACGGCCGACCCCGTCACGGGCAACCGGAAGGTCGCCACCGTGGACGCCGGCTTCGGCCTCGGCGAGGCCCTGGTCTCCGGCCTGGTGAACCCGGACGTCTTCAAGGTGCGACACGGCGAAGTCGTCGCCAAGGCGATCGCCGCCAAACAGCGTGCCGTTCACGCCCTGCCGGCTGGCGGTACGCAGGAAGTGGCGATCGACTCGCAGCGGCAGGAGCAGCCGGCGCTGACGGATGCGCAGGTCGTGCGGCTCGTGCAGCTCGGGCGGCGGATCGAAGCGCATTTCGGCCGCCCGCAGGACATCGAATGGTGCCTGGTCGATGATGGCTTCCAGATCGTTCAGAGCCGGCCGATCACGACGCTGTTCCCCATCCCCGAGACCGGCGACCAGGAGAATCACGTCTACGTCTCCGTTGGTCATGGGCAGATGATGACCGACCCCATGAAGCCCCTGGGGCTTACGATGTGGCAGCTGACGGCCATGGTGCCGATGCACGAGGCCGGCGGGAGGCTGTTCGTCGACGTCACCCGGCGCCTGGCCTCGCCCGCGAGCCGCGCCGGCCTCCTGGACGTCATGGGGAGAGGCGATCCGCTGATCAGGGACGCTCTGGAGACCGTCCTCGACCGCGACGGTTTCGTCCCGTCGCTCCCGGACGCGGGTCCCGGCGGGCCGCCGGCCAGCGGTGCGTCCGTCCCGATCGAGACCGATCCGATCGAGACCGATCCGGCCATCGTCACCGAGCTGATCGAACGCAGCCAGGTGTCCATCGCCGCCCTGGGGAGCGACATCCGGACGACGACCGGACCGGCGCTGTTCGACTTCCTGCTGGAGGCCTTCGAGGAGCACAAGCGAGTCCTCAGTGATCCGCTGAACCTTCAGGCGATCATGGCGGGGATGGAGGCCACGTGGTGGCTCAACGACAAGCTGCAGGAGTGGCTGGGCGAGAAGAACGCGGCTGACACGCTAACGCTGTCCGTCCCCGACAACGTCACGTCGGAGATGGGACTGGCGCTGCTCGATGTCGCGGACGTGATCCGCCCGCAGTCGGAGGTGGTGGCGTTCCTGCAGGGCGTCGAGGACGAGGGTTTCCTGGACGAGCTGGCGAAGCTCGCGGGCGGGACCGAAGCGCGCGACGCCATAGAGGCCTACCTCGACCGGTACGGCATGCGCTGCGTCGGCGAGATCGACATCACGAGGCCACGTTGGCGCGAGCGCCCCACCACGCTCGTGCCCGTGATCCTCAACAACGTCAGGAACTTCGAGCCGGGCGCCGCCGAGCGGCGCTTCGAGCAAGGGCGGCAGAAGGCGCAGAAGAAGGAACAGGACGTGCTGTCACGCTTGCGGGCCCTACCGGACGGGGACCAGAAAGCCGACGAGGCCAAGCGGATGATCGACCGGGTCAGAACCTTCATCGGGTACCGGGAGTACCCGAAGTACGGCATCGTCAGTCGCTACTTCGTCTACAAGCAGGCCCTGCTGGAGGAGGCCGAGCGCCTCGTGCAGGCCAACGTGCTTCCTGAGAAGGAGGACATCTTCTACCTCACGTTCCAGGAACTCCACGACGTCGTGCGCTCGAACCAGGTGGATGACCAGCTCATCCAGCAGCGCAAGGACGCGTTCCGGTCGTACCACGCGCTCACACCGCCCCGGGTGCTCACATCGGATGGTGAGGCCGTCACCGGGGCGTACCAGCGCGACGACGTGCCGGCCGGCGCCCTGATCGGCCTCCCGGTTTCCGCCGGGACCATCGAGGGAAGGGCCCGCGTCATCCTTGACATGGCGGAGGCCGATCTCGAAGCGGGCGACATCCTGGTCACGACCTTCACGGACCCCAGCTGGTCGCCGCTGTTCGTCGGAATCGTAGGCCTGGTGACGGAGGTGGGCGGCCTGATGACCCATGGCGCAGTGATCGCCCGGGAGTACGGCTTGCCGGCCGTCGTGGGCGTGGAGCAGGCCACCCGGCTGATCCGGGACGGGCAGCGGATCCGCGTGCACGGAACCGACGGGTACGTCGAGATCCTGCCTTGACCGACCACACCGAGAAGGCCCATCTGGCTGTGTCAGTGACAACTGGGATCTGGAACACATTCCGTCAGGACGATCACCGAGGTTCTGGCATCGTGACTGAACGTAGTCTGGGACCGTGGTGCGGTGTGATGACCTCGTCGCGGTGTTGTTTCCGCACCTCAGGGCGGTACTGGTGGAGCGGGTGTTCACGGAGAGCGGTGTGGTGCACATCATCGCCAGAACTCGTGACGGCAGCGTCTCGTGTCCAGACTGCGAGTTCTCGTCGGGTCGTGTACACAGCAGTTGCGACCGGTGCCTGGCCGACACTCCGGTCGGCGACCAGCCGGTGCAGGTCGAACTGACGGTGCGGCGGTTGTGTGCCGTTAACGAATGGCGAACCAAATGGCAAGTAGCTCTCTGTAGTCGGCCTTCGGATAGCTACGACCAACCGACATGTAGCACTGGGTGAAATTTGGGGCTGCGGTCACCGCGAGGGCCCAGCGGTGCAGCGGATCGCGGTATCCGCCGTTCCGCAGTCAAGCGGGGCAGGTCGGCGACCTGCCCCGCTTGGTGAGTGACTTCTAGTGCTGGGCCTTCTTGCGGTGAACGCGGATGCTGGCGGATCCGCCGCCGCCCGACCAGCTCCGGCAACCAGCGCACCGCGTCCAGGACCGGCTACCCCTCCCCAGTCGCGGCCAGCGGCAGCGCCTCGGCCAGCAGCGGGAGAATCGGGAAAGCCGCCACCGTCGGGAAAGTCCTCGATCACCGTGCAATCCTGGCCGCGGCCCGCACGCCCACGCCAACCATTTCCACACCGCCCCGCGGCCGGCGCAGCCGGTCGACCCCCACGTCGAGCGCCGCCTCGAGGTAGCCGATCCGGCCCGTCGACATCAGCATCAGCACCCCACCCTGCACCCCGGCACAAGCAGCGCCGCGGCCTCCCGGGCGGCATCCAGACCGGCGTCGACCTCCCCGGCGCGCTGCATCGCGCGGACCCCGGCGGCCAGCTCGGCCTCCCACTGGTCCATCAGCTCACCGATCACCGCCTGCGCGCCCGGGGTGGCGCGGCCGACCTGGGTGAGCAGCCCACCGAGCGGGCAGCTGCGGCCCTGTGCCCGGTACCGGTCCAGGACCTTCTCCCGCCACTGGGCCCACGCCGTCCACGACGTCAGCGCACCGAGCTGCGGCTGCTGGTCGGCGAGCACCCGGTCGGCTTCGAAACGGGCGACCGCGAGCAGCAGCTCCTCCTTCCCCCCGGGGAAGTAGTGGAACAGCTGGCTCTTACTCGTCGCGGTCGCCTCCCGGACGTCGTCACGCCGACCTGGTAGCCCTCGACGAGAGCGCGGCGATGCTCGACCGGGCCCGGGCGCGGCTACCCACCGCCCACCTGCACGTCAGCCGGCTGCAGGACCCGCTGCCAGCCGGCCCGTTCGACCTGGTGGTGTCCGCGCTGGCCGTGCACCACCTCGACGGCCCCGCAAAGGCGGACCTGTTCACGCGGGTCGCGGCCGTCCTGCGCCCAGGCGGCCGATTCGTCCTCGGTGATGTGGTCGTCCCCGACGATCCCCGGGACGCCCGCACTCCCACCAACGCCGCCCACGACAAGCCCAGCGGCGCGCGTGAACAGATCGGGTGGCTGCACGCTGCCGGCTTCCGGGCCAGGATCGCCTGGCAGCGCCACGACCTGGTGGTCCTCGCCGCCGATCTCCCCTGACCAGCCAGCCGTTCCCGGCCCGGTGTCACCTGCCGTCGAAGGCCGTCGAAGGTGTAGATCACCCGCACGTCGCGAAGGCGATCCGCGTCCGTGCACCGTCGGGTCCGCGGTCGGTCAGGCTGCCTCGCGCAACAGGGGAGCGAGCCGTTCGAGCTGGTCGACCGCCGCGGGAAGGTCCGCCGCGAACGGGTGCACGAGCACATGATCGGCACCGGCGTCGAGATGCGCGATCAGCCGGGCCGCGACAGCAGCCTCGTCACCCCAGGCCAGGACGTCGTCGACCAGCCGGTCACTGCGCTGCCCGGTCAGGTCCGCCTCGCTGTAGCCGAGCCGCCGGTAGTGCACGGTGTAAGGCGAGTCCGAGGCGCCCACACCCAGAGCGAAAACCGCCCGCAGCCGTGCCCGGGCCGTGTCCGCGTCCGTGTCGAGCACGACGGCCTGGTGGGGGATCACCAGATGGTCCGGGCCCACGGCCGCCCTGGCCGCCGCCGTGTGCGCCACCGGTTGCAGGAACGGGTGCACGCCGTCGGCGCGATCGGAAGCCAGTCTGTGGGCGCGTGGCCCGAGCGCGGCGAGAACACGCGGATAGGCCGGAGCCGGCAGCTGCGCCAACGCCCGCGCGGCCTGGTCCATCGCGTCGAGATACTCCCGTAGACGGGTGAGGGGCCGGTCACCGGACTGGCCGCCCAGACCGAGCACGAACCGGCCGGGATACGCCTCGGCCAGCGTCGCGGCACCGGTGTGCATCGCACCCGCCGTGCGGGTGCTGATGTTCGCGATGCCCGTACCGACGACGATCCGCTCGGTCGCGGCGAGCATCAACCCGTGCTGGGTGAACGCCTCCCGGCCCCCGGTCGGCGCACCCGGCGGCGTCTCCCCACTCCACAGGGAGCCGTACCCGAGATGTTCGATCCGGGCGAACTGTGCGCGCTGCACCGCCACCGACGTCTCGAGCAAGGGGAACGGGGCCACCCACACCCCGAACCTGCCCAGCTGCCGCCGGGTCTCCGCTACCGCCACCACTGCTCCCCTCCACCACCCCCGACCAAACCGGAGGCTGCCTCCTGTAAGCGGACGCCACCGTAACAGGAGACTGCCTCCGCATGTGTGTGCGGGGTGGAGGTAGCCTCCGGTCCTCAGGCGGGGGAGGGATCAGCGGTGAGCGGTGCGACCAGGGCGCGGCCCCTGCGTGCCGACGCCCGGGCCAACTACGAGCGGCTGCTGGCACAGGCGCGCCTCGCCTTCGCCGAACACGGCACCGGGGCGTCCCTGGAAGACATCGCCCGGCGGGCCGGCGTCGGGACCGGCACGTTCTACCGCCATTTCCCGTCCCGGGAAGCCCTGCTCGAAGCCGTCCTGCACGACCGGTTCGACCGCCTCACCGCGCGAGCCGACGAACTCGCGGCCACCACGGCCCCCGGCACCGCGCTGACCGTCTGGCTCGGTGAATTCGTCGAGTTCACCAGCGCCTACCGGGGGCTCACCGCCACGCTGATGCAGACCCTGCGCGACACCTCGACCGAGCTGCACGCCGCCTGCGCGGCCATGCGCACGGCAGGCTCGACCCTGCTCGCCGGGGCACAGCGCGCCGGGGAAATCCGTTCCGACCTGGCCGCCCTCGAGCTGCTCACCCTGGTCAGCGGCCTCGCCTGGGCATGCGAGCAGGCCTCGGCAGCCGTCCCCGACGGTGTCACCGCAGACCGGCTGCTGTCGCTCACCCTCGACGGTCTCAGAGCGACCGACAGGGCCCGCCGACTGGACTGATCACGCCGATCCCTCCAGACCGCGGCCGGAGCGCGTCTTTCGGCGTCATCAGCGAGCCGCAGCCCGACCCGGCCGCCCGTGAGCTGTTCCCGGACGGCTTCCAGGACCTTTCGACCAATCCCAACTTCCTGTTCTTTGTCGTCGAGGTACCGCCGTCGGCTACCGGCTCGGGCAGCTAGCCAGTCGCGGATCACGAGCGGAGCCAGAGTCGGCGCCTGCCCCAGTAGCGTGGCTTCGTATGACCGACTCCGAGATCAAGATCACCGCAGACCTGGTCCATGACCTGCTGCAGGAGCAGCATCCGGATCTTGCAGGGCTGGCCATCCGCCACGACCTGCCCTCGGATCTCGGCAACGTGGTCCTGACGGCCGCGGACGACACTGTCAACGTTGATCGACCCGCCAGCACGGTCGTCACGTAACGATCGAACTTTCGGCAACCACGCCGGCGCAGTCCTGGCTTCCCGCAACGATCATGCTGTCGCTCAGTACCCCCGGCGCCACCGCTCCTTCATCTGCCGGTACTGCTCGTCCTGCCGCCTGTTGGAGTCGCGGGTATCCCAATAGGCCTGCTGGTCCCTCTTCCACTTCTCGTCCGAGGGAGGACCGTTCCTGACTCTGCCGTAGATGTTCAGAGCCGCGAGCGCTAGAAGCCCGAGCCACATCATGATCGCTACACCCGACATGATCCTCCTCTGGGGAACCGGGACGAAGACCAGAACGCGCCTGGCCAGGGCGGCGGCGCGGAGCAGTCCAAGCAGTCGCCGCCTGTAGAACGATCACACAAGTGGAACGATCCCGGACGGTGTACGTCCACACGAAGCGCGTCGACGGGCGCCGGCGTCATGCGGGCAGGTTCCGTCACGACGCACGCCGCGTCGAAGCCCGCACCGTGGCCACCCTCACCGCCCACGGGGCCGGCTCGGGGAACCGGCCCCGAGTCGGGTGAGTAGGTCGTTGCCGCCCCGGGTGTCCTCACCGAGTAGGCCGAGCAGCAGGTGTTTCGGTAATGTCCGTCGCGTGACGGAGTACCGTGCGGACCTCCCGCCGGATCTGACAGTGCCGGAACGGCACCCCGAGGCCCCCGCCGCAGGAGTGGAACTGCCCTCGCACTATGTGCGGTGCTTCGGTTGCGGTTCCGGTGAGCCCGACGGCCTGCACCTGCGGGCCTTCGCCGGTGTTCGGCCGCCGTCCGAGGTGGTTGACACAGGTCGCCGATCAGTTCGCGCGGATCAGCACCCGGCTGGCGCCGTTCACCGTGCCGGAGTCCGCGAGGGCGACGGGGCTCCGTCTGGATCTCCCCGGCCGCGGCCAGACGATGGCACCCGCCCTGATCTGGGATGTCCGCGACAGCGAGCGGGCCTCGGGCCGGGTGACGTTCGGACGGCACTATCTCACCCTGAACGGGGCGGTCCACGGCGGTGCCCTACCACTGGCATTCGACGAGGCGCTGGCCATGCTGGCCAACACGGGGCGGCCCTTCGCCCGGTCGGTGTACGTGAACGTCACCTTCCGCTCGTTGACCCGTGTCGACGTGCCGCTGCGCCTGGACGCGACGGTCGACCGGGTCGAGGGCCGCAAACTCTTTCTCACCGGTCGTCTGTTCGACGGCGACACGTTGTGCGCCGACGCCGAAAGCCTGTTCGTCCAGCTCAGACCGGCTCAGCCCTGAGTGACTTCGCAGCCAGGAGGTGCGGTGTCCGAGGGGAGGATGCACGCCGGCGATGTGGACATCGACAGGCGCGGGTGGGCCGATTGATCGCGACGCGTTCCCCACATGGGCGGATCTTCCTCTCGTACCGGGGTCGCCGAAGTATCCGCCGAAAATCGGGCGGATACGGCTGACCAGCGCTGATCCGATGGCGTTCAGGCCGTGCGCGGTGAGGTGGTCGGGGCGAGCGCGGTATGCGGGCATGGAGCAGCTCACCGCGGTGTTCCTTCGCCTGGCGTCGGTAGAGCAGACGCCGCGTCGCTCAGGCCGACGACACCGCTTCCCGCCATCCAGCAGGAGAATCACGCCATGACACCCCTGCACGCCTTCCCCCTGGAGCCCGCCCCGATCCATGTGTCCGACGACGTCCTCGATGACCTGCGCGCCCGTCTCAC
The DNA here is from genome assembly GCF_949319125.1 of Frankia sp. Hr75.2. Classification (NCBI taxonomy): domain Bacteria; kingdom Bacillati; phylum Actinomycetota; class Actinomycetes; order Frankiales; family Frankiaceae; genus Frankia; species Frankia sp. Hr75.2. The sequence continues at coordinate 40,803 of NZ_CASGGV010000304.1, forward strand.
ACAGACCCGTCCGCCGCTGGACGAGGGGAATGAGGACTGGTCCTACGGCGTCCCGGACAGCTATCTGCGTGAGCTTGTCGCCTACTGGAGGAACGGCTACGACTGGCGCAAGGCAGAGACCGCCATCAACGCCTACGAGCACTACCAGGTGAGCGTCGCCGGTGTCCCGGTGCACTTCATGCGCAGGCCCGGCCGCGGCCCCCGCCCGATCCCGTTGATCCTCACCCACGGCTGGCCGTGGACGTTCTGGCACTGGTCGAAGGTGATCGACCCGCTCGCCGACCCGGCCGCGTTCGGCGGTGACCCCGCCGACGCGTTCGACGTCCTCGTGCCATCCCTGCCCGGCTTCGGTTTCCCCGGCCCGCTCACCGGCTTCTCCGACGTCAACTTCTGGAAGGTCTCCGACCTCTGGCACACCCTGATGACCGAGACCCTGGGATACGAGAAGTACGCCGCCGGGGGCTGCGACATCGGCGGGATCGTCTCCAGCCAGCTCGGCCACAAGTACGCCGACGAGCTGTACGGCATCCACATCGGCTCCGGGCTGCCGCTCGACTTCTTCACCGGCCCCCGCGCCTGGGACTTCGCCCGGAACCGGCCCCTCACCGACGACCAGCCCCCCGACGTCCGCGCCCGGATCATCGAGCTGGACCACCGCTCGGCGTCCCACCTCGCCGTGCACATGCTCGACGGCGCCACCCTGGCCCACGGGCTGAGCGACTCACCCGCCGGACTGCTCGCCTGGCTGCTGGAACGCTGGAACGCCTGGAGCGACAACGGCGGCGACGTCGAGTCCGTCTTCACCAAGGACGACCTGCTCACCCACGCCACGATCTACTGGGTGAACAACTCCATCGCCACGTCGATGCGTTACTACACCAACGCCAACCGCTACCCCTGGGCCCCCGCCCACGACCGCACCCCAGTCGTGCAGGCCCCGGTCGGCCTCACCTTCGTCACCTATGAGAACCCGCCCGGCATCCACACGGCGGGCGAGCGCGTCCAGGCGTTCAAGACCGGTTCGCAGGCCGACTGGTTCAACCACGTCAACGTCAACGCCCACGACCACGGCGGCCACTTCATCCCCTGGGAAAATCCCGACGCCTGGGTGAGCGACCTGCGCCGTACCTTCCACGGCCGCAGGCCCTGAACGACCCTGCGGGCTCGTCTGGCGACGGCCAGTCGTGAGCGACGCGAGAGCGACGTCGCGGCAGTTCCGGCGGCGATTATCGGACGGTGATCGCCGCCGCCGTACCCACCTCGCACAGGACTCCTCGAACACGGTGAGGTAGCGGTCGGCGATCCAGGCGTCCAGAAGACCGGGACTTTCCGGAACCGGCTCGCCGAGCATCGGCAGGAAGGAACGGAGCCTGCGTCGGTGGTGCTCAGCGAAGGAGCACTGACCGGCCAGGTATTCCCGCATGTGGCGCCCCTCCAGCGTCCACCACAGCGTCACCAGCTCCTCCGGTGGAGCCGCCGCGTTCGGCGCGGCCTGGACGATCTGACCGATCGCTTCCAAGACCGCGCTTCGATGATCGACCAGGGTGCCGTCCAGATCGAAGAAAATCACATCCGCCATAGAGATGATCATCTCGTGGCGCTTGTCCCTGACGCCAGAGGAGTCGCAGCACCTTGGCGCCCGGTCTGGCGGACCACGCCACCTGAAGTGCTCAGTCACAGCGCCCACACTGAGAGGTGTCGGGATTAGACGGTTTCCCGACAGGCCGCCGACTCGGCCCCCGACAGCCCGAAAAACCGAACAGCAGTGGATGAAACGCCACGCCGGGCGGCCGATTCCGGGCGCGGATTGACGACAGGATTTCCCGACAGCTAGAACGGGGGTGCGTCCTTCCCGAGGAGCACCCGGTGCGGATCGTCTACTCCCGCTCGTCCACCGCGAGCCAGTCGCTGCTGCAGCAGCGGCACATCCTCACCGAGGCCGGCCTGCTGGTACGGACCGGGGGCGTCGCCGAGGGGTTCCACCCGGCGACGGGCGTGCTGCTGTTCGAGGACCCGGCAACCACCTCCAAGATCCCCGCGCTGGAACGGCCCGCGTTCACCCGGATCGCCACCGCCGCGCACCCCGGCGACACCCTCACGGTGTCGGAGCTGTTCCGGCTCTGCCGCGGCCTGGTCGACATCCACGCCGTACGCGACTGGTGCCAGGCCCGCGGCGTCGTGCTGCGGGTCCTGTCGGGGCCACTGTCGAACTTCCACGACCTGGCCGCCAATGACGCGACGACGGCGCTGATCATCAACGTGATCATCGCGGTCGGGCAGTTCCAGCGCGACCTGCAAAACGAGCTGACCGCCGAGGGGATCGCCGCCGCCGAGGCCGAAGGCCGCTACCGCGGCCGGCCGCCCGCACTGGCCGGCGCCCGGCTCGAGGAGGTGCGCTCGGAGTTCCGTGACCAGGGCACCTCGATCGCGGCCCTGGCACGCGCGCACGGGGTGAGCCGGGCCGCTGTGCGGACCGCGCTCGCCGAGCTGCTACCCGACCAGCCGGTCCCGCCCCCTCGGTCAGGGTGATCGAAGGGGGCGAGGGCGGTCAGGCAGCGAACTGGGCGAACTCAATCCCATGTACCTGATGACACGAGTCTTACCGACACCCCGCTACGCGGCGGCGTGCGCGCGGCCCGCGTTGGCGGTCTTCGAACGTGAACGCCCTGACGATCGGCGCCCACGAGCTGCGATCGACGCTGCGCAGGTGTTCGCGCAGGGAGCCGAGCGGACCAAGGCGATGCGTGACAGCTCGTGGGCGGCACACCGGGCGGCTCAGGAGACCCGCGAGGCAGGACAGGCTGCGGCGAGCGACGCTGCGCGCGCGGCCGGCCACGCGGTCGGAGCGGCGTTCCTCCATCCCCTGGCACACGCTACTCAGGTCAAGCACATCCTCGGAGCGGCAGCTCATGCCGCACGAGCGCTCGAACTCGCCGCCGGAGACGATCCCACCGTCGGGGCCGACCACATCGCGCAGTCGCGGGTCCTCGCGCGTCCCGTGGTGGTGGACGTCCTGAGGCGCTACCCGGTCGCCCCGCGTGGCGGTGGGCGGGTCGGAGAACTGATCTGTCAGTTGGACGCGTCGCTCCGGTGATCCAGTCGCTCTACCGGATAACGGACCATTATCCGGTAACTTGATCCACGCCGGGCCTTGGCGGCCAGCGGAAACGCAGCGACCGCGAGGACACGACTCGCGCGCGTTATCCGGTAGGTCGACCGAGACGACGGAGGCGGAGCCGTATGGCGGCGACGGTGACCCAGCTCGACGCCCGCCGACTCGGACCCGGCCCGGCCGGCGGGCCGACGGTGCGCGCCGCCGTCGACGCGTTCCTCGACGCGCCGGCGGTCAGGGGCAATCCGCACACGCTGCGCGCCTACACGAACGTGCTCGACCGGGTCGCCGAACTCCTCGGCCCGGACCAAGCGCTCGCCGACCTCGTCGCCGACGACATCGGCGACGCTCTGGCCGAGCTGTGGGGCGCTGCGAAGCCGACGACGTGGAACCGCAACCGCGCCGCGGTCGGCTCCTGGCTGGGCTGGTGCACGACCCGGCGGCACTGGACCGCCCCGGCGGTGCCCGCGGCCGCCGAGCGGCGCCGCGAACCCGCCGACGACACCAAGGCCGTCTCCCGGACCCGCATCGACCGGCTCTGCCGCCGCCGTGACGTCCCGCTGCGGGAGAAGACGCTGTGGCGGATGCTCTACGAGTCCGCCAGCAGAGCCTCCGCGGTCCTCGCGCTCAACATCGAGGACCTCGACCTGCCGAACAAGCAGGCCCGGGTTGTCGTCAAGGGCGGCGACACCATGTGGATCACCTGGGGCACCGACACCGCCCATCTGCTACCCCGGTTGATAGCCGGCCGGACCCGCGGCCCGCTATTCCTCTCCGCCCACCGGCCCGGCCCGCACCGGCGCGCGACGACCGACCCGCGCGACCTGTGCCCCGACACCGGCCGGGCCCGCCTCGGCTACGACCGGGCCCGGATCCTGCTCGGCCAGTACGGCGACGGCCTACGCCTCCACCAGCTCCGACACAGCGCGGCCACCCACCTCGGCGACGCCAACACCTCCGCCAACGTGATCATGGCGAAGACCGGACACAGGTCGCTGCGCTCCGTCCAGCGCTACGTCAAACCCGGCCTCGCGGCCGTGCACCAGGCCACCGAGGCGCTGTCCAGCCCGCGACGCCGGGGATAGGGGTCTCGGTAGGAACGGAACGGAAAACCGGTGTTGCTGTCAAACTTTTTGACAGCCGGCGGAGGTCAGGTCATGCTGCCGGCGATGTTTCCTGCGTCGGCTCACGTCGCGGTGGTCTGGTAGATGTCGGGTGTGCCGTCGCGGTCGACGTCGGTGGTTTCGGCTTCGCGGATCCGCCGGTGGGTGCGGGTTCGGGCGCGCAGCACGAGCGTGGCGAGGCTGGCGGCGAGCAAAGAGTCGGTGAGGACGGCGACCTTCGCCTGGTCGTCGCGGAGGCTGCCTTCGCCGTAGGCGAGCTCGCCGATGAGCAGGGACACGGTGAAACCGATCCCGCCGAGCAGGGCGAGCCCGAGGACGTCGAGCCAGGACAGGTTCTCGTCGAGGTCGGCGCGGGTGAACCGGGCGACGGTGTACGCGGCGGCGAAGATCCCGACCGGTTTGCCGATCACGAGAGCGAGGATGATCCCGACGGCGACGGTGCCGGTCAGCGTCTGGGCGAGTCCGCTGCCGCCACCGAGGGGCACTCCCGCGGCGAGGAAGGCGAACACCGGGACCGTTACTCCCGCGGACAGCGGACGCCAGCGGTGTTCGAACTGCCCGGCCAGTCCGGGTCCGCTGTTCCGGCCGCGCACCGGGACGGTGAAGCCGAGCAGCACCCCCGCGACCGTGGCGTGTACCCCGGATGCGTGTACCAGTGCCCAGGTCGCTCCCGCCAGCGGCAGCAGCAGCCACCACGACCTGATCCGCCGCTGCACCAGCGCGGTGAACAGGGCCAGCGGGACGGTGGCGAGCATCAGCGGGAGCGGGTCGAGATGATGGGTGTAGAACACCGCGATGATCGTGATGGCCAGCAGGTCGTCGACGACGGCGAGCGTCAGCAGGAACGTCCGCAGCGCGGATGGCAGGTGCCGGCCGATGACCGCGAGCACGGCCAGTGCGAACGCGATGTCGGTGGCCGTCGGGATCGCCCAGCCGCGGGCGGCGCCCTGGCCCGCCTGCAGGTTCACGGCGGTGAACAGCACGGCTGGCACGATCACGCCGCCGACCGCCGCCGCGACGGGGACTGCCGCGCGGCGGGGGTCACGCAGATCCCCGGCGAGGAACTCCGATTTCAGCTCCAGCCCGGCCACGAAGAAGAAGACCGCGAGCAGGCCGTCGGAGGCCCACTGGGCCAGGGTGAGGTCCAGATGCAGCGATCCTGGCCCGACCGAGAGGCCACGCAGCGACTCGTAGGTGTCTGCCCAGGGCGACCACGGCCGCGGTCAGCAGCAGCACACCCCCGACGGTCTCCTGGCGCAGGATGTCGACGATCCGCCTGGCCTCAGGCCACGAACCGCGGGCGAACAGGCGGGGCGTGCGGCCACGGGGCACCGTCATGCGGCATCCTTCCGGGAAGGGGTCAGATCTTGCCGACCAGACTTCCCGGCGCACCGCTTCTGACGGTAGTCGAGAGCCTGCCCTGGACGCCGCTGACCCGGCTGGCGACGCGGTGCTGTTCGTGACCATCGGTGGGCACCAGTTGTGCGCCGCGCACCTTCTTAGGGATCTTGAGGATGCGCGGGAGTCCTACCCCGACCAGGCATGGCCCGAGCAGGCTCAGCGGGCCCTTCGTGGGCTGGTCCACGCCTGGAACCAGGCGCGTGCCGCCGGCCTGGCCCGGATCCCGTTCGCCGCCGTGTTGGTCGGGGTCACCGAGTTCCGCGACGCCGTCAAGGTCGGCCTCGCGAGCGTCCCGCGGGCAGCCAGCGGGAAACAGCCACCCGCCCGCAACCTGCTCGAGTGCCTGCGCGACCGCGAGGAAGACGTGCTCCGCTTCGTCGGTGACCTGCGCGTCTGGCCCACGAACAACATCAGTGAGAGGGATCTCAGGCCCTGGCGGACCCAGGAGAACATCTCCGGCCGGCTCACCTCCGAGACCGCCACCCGCGACCGGCTCACCGTCTACAGCTACCTCGTCAGCGGCCGCAAACACGGCCAGAGCGAACTGAAAGCCATGATCGACGCCTTCCGCGGCGCGCCCTGGACACCCCCGGCCGCCGTCCCCA
>NZ_CASGGV010000305.1:0-46557 GCF_949319125.1 Frankia sp. Hr75.2
GTTCGATCACCTGACCGGCACCATCAAGGTCAACCTCGTGTTCCAGGCCGCCAGGACCCCTCGAGACCCGAGTTCGATCACCTATTGGCGGATATACGCAGGTCACACATAGTGGGTCAGAAGGGCTTGACTATGGACTCACCCACCCGCCACGGTTGTGTCGAGTCGGGGTCAGGCTGTGGTGGTGCCGCTTGGGGTGGTGGTTGTGGTGGTGGTTGGGGTGGTCAGGTTGTAGAGGGTTGTGCCGTCGACGGTGGTGGCGGTGAAGTTCGCCGCGACCCAGGCCGCGATGTCACTGGACGCCTGGCTTCCGCCGTTCTGCCCGCCGAAGCCGCCGCCGCCGATGAAGTAGTGGATGCGGCCGTCCGCCACGTACTGCTTGAACTGCTCGAGGGTGGGGGAGGGGTCGCTGCCGTTGAAGCCACCGATCGCCATCACCGGATCGCCACTGGCGAGCTGGTAGCCGGCGGCGTTGTTCGACCCGACGGACGCCGCCACCCAGGTGTAGGACGAGGCGTCCGCCTCCAGCAGCGCGAGGACCTCCTCGCTGGGGTTACCGGCGCTGAGCAGGCCGCCCATGCCACCGCCGGGGCCGCCCTGCGTGCCGCCGGGAGCAGTGCCGCCCTGAGTAGTGCCTCCGGGGGCCGTCCCTCCGGGGGCCGTGCCGCCCGGAGCTGTACCTCCCGGAGCAGTGCCGCCGCCGGGGACCTGCGTCGTCCCCTGCTGGGCCCCGCCGTTGCCGCCGCCCGGTCCGCCGAACAACTGCCGTCCGCCACCGCCCGGTCCGCCACCGCCCGGTCCGCCGAAGCCCGAGCCTGCCGGGCCCGCGGACGGGATGGAACCGGTGTGCGGGGTGGCCGCGGTCGCGATCGAGTAGCCGAGCGGCCCGAGCAGCGCCGAGACCAGCGCGGCCGCGACGACCACCAGCCGGGCCGCCCGCGGCAGCCGCGAGAGCACGATGAGCAGCAGTGCCGCCGCGAAACCGACGATCAGCACGACCCAGCGCATCCACGGGTTCCAGTCGGGTGTGCGGTCGAGCAGGACGTAGGACCACAGCGCGGTCAGCACCAGGATCCCGGCCATGGTGGCCGCGGCGATCGGGTGCTCACGGCGGCGCCACAGGGTCGCGGCTCCCATGCCGACCACGGCGCCGACCGCGGGGGCGAGCGCGACCGTGTAGTAGGCGTGGAAGATGCCCTGCATCTGGCTGAACACGATGCCGGTGACCAGCAGCCAGCCGCCCCAGACCGCGAGCGCGGCCCGTCCGGGATCGGCGCGGGGTGCGCGCCGGGTGATCCACAGGCCCGCCACCAGCAGGGCGAGCGCGGTCGGCAACAGCCAGGAGACCTGCGCGCCGACCTCGGAGCCGAACATCCGGCCCCAGCCGGTCGTGCCCCACATGGTGCGGGCGCCGCCACCGCCGCCGACGCTGCCGGACTCGTTGCCGGTCAGCCGGCCCAGGCCGTTGTAGCCGAGAGTCAGCTCCAGGATGCTGTTGTGCTGCGACCCGCCGATGTACGGGCGGGCCGAGTCGGGGACGAGCTCGACGATCGCGATGAAGATCCCGGCCGGGACGATCAGTCCGAGCGCGCCCGCTCCGACCTGCCACAGCCGCCGGGTGAACCGCGTCGGCGCGGTGACGAGGTAGACGAGGGCCAGCACCGGGACGATCAGCAGCGCCTGCAGCATTTTCGTCAGGAAGCCGAAGCTGACGAACACCCCGGCCCAGACCAGCCAGCGGGTGCTCGCGATCTCGACGGCGCGCAGCGTCGCGTACGCCGCGGCGACCAGCAGCAGGACGAGCAGGGCGTCCGGGTTGTTGAACCGGAACATCAGCGTCGCGACCGGGGTGATCGCGAGGACGGCCCCGGCGAGCAGCGCCGCGCCGGCCGGGAAGGCCCGGCGCACCGCGGCGTAGAGCAGGCCGACCGTGGCGACGCCCATCAGCGCCTGCGGGACGAGGATGCTCCAGGCGTTCACCCCGAAGACGCGCGCGGAGAGCGCCATCACCCAGATCGAGGCCGGGGGCTTGTCGACGGTGATGGAGTTCCCGGCGTCCGAGGAGGCGTAGAACATCGCCTTCCAGCTCACCGAGCCGGCCTGGACCGACGCCGAGTAGAAGGCGTTCGCCCAGCCGGAGGCGCCCAGGCCCCACAGGTAGAGCACGGCCGTCGCCGCGAGCAGCCCGAGCAGCGCGGGCCGCACCCACCGCGGATCGTCGGGACGTCCGCGCGCGAACCGGCCGATCCGTCCGTCGCCGGCCAGCCGTCGCCGCCCGGACGCCCCGCCCGCCCGCCCGGGAGCACCGGCGGGCCAGTGCGTGCCCGGAACGGTCGCGTGGTCAGCCCCCGCGTAGGCCGCGTGGTCAGCCCTCGGGTAGGCCGCACGGTCAGCCCTCGCGTAGGCCGCGTGGTCGAACTGGTCGGTCGGCGGTGACGGCGTCGGTGAGGTCGGCATAAGGATCAGGGTCGGACGTCGACCTTTCCCGACCTTGTGCCCTACCTGTGCATCACCTGTGGGTACCGGCAGCTAGGCCGCGCCCGCCTCGCTGGCGATCACTTCGTCGAAGTCGAAGTCCACGTTCCAGTCCGGCCCGGCCGCCGACTCCAGGGCGACCGCGAGGATCTTGATCGGCCGGTTGTGACGCTTGGCCGCGCTGGGACTTACGACGACCATCCCGTCCACGATCTCGATGCCCGCGCACTGCTCCTCGGACCAGGAGTCGTACTGCTCCGCCGTGATCTGCTGATGCATCCAGGCAGGAGCGATCATCCCCGCAGCGATGGCGCACGTCCCCTCAGGAGACCCGGCAGGCCTGAACCCGCCACATCAGCCCAGCGCCGTCAGGCCGAGGAACTGCTCACCGAACGAGGGCGACTGCCCGACCCCCGGGTGGGACAGTGCCCCACCGGTGCATCACCTGTGAGGACGGGTCCCCGCGGCCGTCACGGCGGGATCGGCGGCGTCGGGCGCGCAGCCGTCGATGGTGCCCGGTGGGTCGACGGTGCCCGGTGGGTCGAGGGCGCCCGGGTCCGGGGTGCCCGGGTCGGGGGTGTCCAGGGGCAGGACCACGGTGAAGGCGGTGCGGCCGGGACGGCTCGCGGCCGCGACCCGTCCATGGTGTGCCTCGACCACCGCCGCCACGATGGACAGCCCGAGCCCGGTGCTGCCGGCCGCGCGGGAACGCGAACTGTCTCCCCGCGCGAAGCGCTCGAACACCTTCGGGAGCAGTGCGTCCGGGATCCCCGGCCCGTCGTCGATCACCGAGAGCACCGCGGACGGCCGGTCCGCGCCCGGCCCGTTCGCCGCGGGACCGGAAGGCCCCGGCGCGGCGGGTTCCGGAGCGGAGGGTTCCGGCTCGACGGTCAGTCGGGCCGTCACGCGGCTGCCCGGCGGGGTGTGCGTGCGGGCGTTGGCGAGCAGGTTGGCGAGGACCTGGTGCAGCCGGGCCGGGTCGCCCGCCACGGCGACGGGCCTGCTGGGCAGGTCCAGCTCGAAGCGGTGCTCGGGCGCGGCCACGTGGGCGTCGCTGACCGCGTCCACCACGAGCCGGGAGAGGTCGACGGTCTCCCGCACGAGCGGGCGTCCGGAGTCGAGGCGGGCCAGCAGCAGCAGGTCGGAGACGAGCGCGGTCATCCGTGCGCTCTCGGACTCGACCCGGCCCATCGCGTAGGCGACGTCCGGCGGGACGGTGTCGCGGGTGCGCCTGGTGAGCTCGGCGTAGCCGCTGATCGCCGCCAGCGGTGTGCGCAGCTCGTGGCTGGCGTCGGCGAGGAACTGGCGCATCCGCGTCTCGCTCGCGTGCCGGGCGGAGAAGGCCGCGCCGATGTGGCCGAGCATCCGGTTCAGCGCCGCGCCGACCTGCCCGACCTCGGTCCGGGGGTCGGTGTCGACGTCCGGCGCCACCGCCATGAGGTCGACGGCTCCCCGGTCGAGCGGGAGCTCGGCCACCCGGCTCGCGGTCGCCGCGACCCGGTTCAGCGGCCGCAGCGTGACCCGGATGATCGCCGCGCCCGCGATGCCCGCGGCCAGCACCCCCAGCGCCGCCACGATCGCGCCGGCGATCCCGACCTCGGTCAGGGTCGCGCTGACCTCGTTCATCGGCACGCCGGTGACGAGCACCGTCTGCCCGTTGGGGTCGAAGTGGGCGATGAGGCGGTAGTCGCCCTGGTCTGCGATCGCGCGGGTGTGTTCCTGGCCGTCGAGCGGGATCTGGGCCACGACGGCGGCGTCCACGCCGGTGAGCGGCTGCACGTCACCGTTGTCGTCGATGACGGCGACGGCGGCGCTCTCGATCAGGGAGGTCAGGTCCGGGGCCGCCGATCCCGGCGGTGGCGCGCCCCGCAGCGCCTCGCGCGCCGAGCTCTGGGTGGTGGTGTCGGGATCCCGCAGCTTGAAGACCGCGCCGAGGGTCCCCGACGGCTGACCGCGGAAGCCCAGGAACCAGTCCACCCGCTCGTCGGCGGTCAGGTCCGGCGTGGGCGGCTGGGCCAGGCTGGGAGTTCCGGCACCCCCCGGGCCGGCGTTTCCATAGCCGGGCAGCATGACCGGTCCGGCCTGGCTGGTCAGCCCCCAGCGGCGGCTCGCGTCCTCCAACCGGTCGTCGAGCTGCTGGACGAGCACCCCGCGCAACGCGACCGCCGTCACGAAGACGATCACCGTGGACATCACGGCGAGCAGCGCGAGGAGCAGCGCGAGCAGCCTGGTACGCAGCGACCAGCCGGCCGGGCCGCGCCGCCGGTGGGTGCCGGTGGTGCCCGTGGGGCCGGCGGTGCCCGTGGGGCCGGTCATCGTCACGGGCCCGGTCAGGTCGCCGGCCGGAGTACGTAGCCCGCGCCGCGCATTGTGTGGATCATGGCGGGTCGGCCGGCGTCGATCTTCTTGCGCAGGTAGGAGACGTACAGCTCGACGACGTTCGCCTGGCCGCCGAAGTCGTAGTTCCACACCCGGTCGAGGATCTGCGCCTTGCTCAGCACCCGGCGCGGGTTGCGCATGAAGAAGCGCAACAGCTCGAACTCGGTCGCCGTCAGGCGGATCTCGCGGCCGGCCCGGGTGACCTCGCGGCTCTCCTCGTTCATGATGAGGTCGCCGACGACCAGCACGGCACCGTCCCAGATCGTCGAGCGGTGCAGCCGGCGCAGCAGCCCACGCAGGCGCGCGACGAGCTCCTCCAGGCTGAACGGCTTGGTGACGTAGTCGTCGCCGCCGGCGGTGAGGCCGGCCACCCGGTCCTCGACGGCGTCGCGGGCGGTGAGGAACAGCACCGGTACCTCGGGGCTGTCCGCGCGCAGCTTGCGCAGCACCTCGAGGCCGTCCATGTCGGGCAGCATGATGTCGAGGACCACCGCGTCCGGCCGGAAGTCGCGGGCTACGCGCAGCGCGCCGCGCCCGTCCTGCGCGGTGCGCACTTCCCAGCCCTCGTAACGCAGGGCCATGGACAGCAACTCCGACAGCGTGTTCTCGTCGTCGACGACCAGAATGCGGGGGCTCGACGGCTGCATTCCGTCAGCATGGGATGCATTCCTGTGGGCTTCCTGAACATCTCCTGTGGGTTGGCTGTGCGCCCGCGCGGGCGACGCGGTGGCCGGCCCGCTGCGGTGGGCACATAACCAGCGCTCAGCGTCGTCACAGGCTGCACACAGGTTATCGGCGAAATCTCCTCCCGACGGCGGCGACCGACCCGCCGGGACGAGGAGTTCGGACATGAGCCACGTCGGGCCCGACGACCCGCCCGAGTCCTCGCCGTCGAGCGGGGCGGCCCCGTCACCGGCGGGAGGGAATCCCCAGCCGCCGTCGACGAACAGGCCGCCGCAGGCGAGCACATGGCCGGCGCCGCAGGCAGGTGGTGAGCCGGCGCCGCAGGCGACTGGGAGCCACGCGGTTGGAAGCGGGGCCTCCCAAACGCCCGGCTGGACCGGGTCGCCGGCCTGGAGCGGGCCGCCGCCGTCCCCCGGGCCGGGGTCGGCCCCGGGCGAGGCCTCGTCCCGGGCGGCTGCCTCTCCCGGCGCGCCGGTGCCCGGCGTGAGCCCGCCGCCGCGGGTGGCCTCGGGTGCGCTGCCCCGGTGGAGCCTGGGCCGGACGGCCGTGGCCGGAGCCATCGCGCTCGCTCTCGCCGTCGGCGCGGCGGCCGCGGTCAACGCCAGCAGCCTCGGCTCGGACGGAGCCGGCGGCGGCCCCGGCGGCCTGCGCGGCGGGCCGTTCCAGGTCATGAACCCGGCCGGATCGGCGGTGACGGCGGGCGGCACCGGCACCGGTTCGCTGCACGGGGAGTACGTCACCGCGGACCGCTCCGGCGGCTACACGACCGTCCGGACCCAGTCCGGCGAGGTCACGACAGTGCAGCCCACCGCCGTCACGGTGCGCAGTACGGACGGCTTCACCGCGACCTACACGGTCACGGACGAAACGCTCGTGGACGGCGGCACGGGTGGGATCGGCAACGTCGACGTCGGTGACACCGTCGGGGTCACCGCGACCGTGCCCGATGACGATCCGGCCGACGGCACCCCGTCGACGGCCACCGCGACCGCGACCGCGATCGTCGAGGAGGCCACCGGCCAGGGCCAGGGGCAGACCCAGGGCCAGATTCCGAGTCAGGGCCAGGGCCAGGGGCAGGGGCAGGGCCAGCCGCCGGGCGGAGCGGGCGGCCTGACGGGGCGCGGCGGGCTGGGCGGGGGCGCGTTCCCCGGCTCGCCGCCGGGGCAGGGCACGGCGTCGGGCGGGACGGACCCCACCGTCCAGGGCGGGGCCGCCCCGGTGCCGCCGTTGCCTGGTATGGCAGCCCCGCTCGCGCGGCAGACCGCCCTCGTCCCGTCAGCCACCCGGCTGGAGGGTGGGCGGGGCGGCACCGATACCGGCACGGCCGTGGCCACCGCCGCCTAGTTCTGGAACATCATGATCAACCGTGGCCCGCGGTGGCCGCGTCATCGACCCGACCCCGAACCCCTGCCCCGGGCCTGTCCCGGCGGGTGTCGTCGGGACGACGTCATCGTGTCCGTGTGGCCCGCTACGGGTGTCAAGCCGCGCCTACAGTGGACCAATGGCCGTTCGTGTAGTCCTCGCTGAGGACAACGCCCTGCTCCGGCATGGTCTGGCAACGCTGATCGAGCGTGCGGACGGCCTGGAGCTCGTCGGCACGGCGACCGATCGGCCGTCCCTGGAACAGGCGGTGCGCGACCACGATCCGGACGTGGTGGTGACCGACATCAGGATGCCGCCGTCCCGTTCGGACGAGGGCATCAAGGTCGCCGGGTGGCTGCGGCGGGAGCGCCCGGCGGTCGGCGTCGTCGTCCTCAGTCAGCACGCCGAGGCCACCTACGCCCTCGCGTTGCTCGAGGGCGGCTCGTCCGGGCGGGCGTACCTGCTCAAGGAGCGGGTGGCCGGCGTGGACGACCTGCTGCGGGCCATCCGCGCGGTCGCGGCCGGGGAGTCGGTGATCGACCCGGCGGTGGTGGAGGGGCTGGTCGCGGCGAACGCGCGCCGCCAGCACACCGAGCTGGACCGGCTGACCCCGCGCGAGCGGGAGGTGCTGAGCCACATGGCCCAGGGCTGGAGCAACGCGGCGATCGCCGGGACGCTCGTCCTGTCCGAACGGGCGGTGGAGAAGCACAGCAACTCGATCTTCGCGAAGCTCGGCCTGACCGACGAGCCCGACCTGAACCGGCGGGTGAAGGCCGTCCTGCTCTACCTGCACTCGGGGCATCGCCCCGCAAGCGGGTCGACGGGGAAGGTAGCCACACCGACCTGATGACATGGTCGCACCCTTGGGCACCGTGAGCCGCACGGCGAGACTGTGTCCATGAGCTCCCCTCCGGCGGTCTCCGTGCTGGTCGTTGACGACCAGCGGCCCTTCCGGCTCGCCGTGCGCGCGGTCCTGCGCCGTGCCGCCGGTTTCGTCCTCGCCGGTGAGGCCGAGACGGGCGAGGACGCGCTTACCGCCGCCGCCGAGCTGCGCCCTGACCTGGTGCTCATGGACGTCAACCTGCCCGGTATCGACGGCGTGGTCGCCGGCGCGCGCATCCGCGAGGACGCGCCCGACACGGTCGTCGTCCTGTGCTCGACGTACGGGCGGACGGACCTGCCGGCGGCCGTCGCGGCCAGCGGGCTGGACTACCTGTGCAAGGAGGACCTGGCGCCGAGCGTCCTACGCGAGATCTGGAGCCGGCGCACGCCGCCGTCCGATCCGCCCCGATAGCCGGGGCTGGCCCGTGCGGGGGGGGTCACTCCCCGCGCAGGACGGCCCCCGGCAGCAGCCGCCACGCGCGCCAGGCGGGCAGGGCGGCGACGAGCAGGCCGACGGCGATCGCGGCCGGCGGGAGCACGGCGAGCACCCGCACGGGTATCGCCAGGTCGGCGGACACCCCGGTCGCGGTCGCGATCTCCCACCAGACCAGACGTCCGATCAACATGCCGGCCGGGATACCGACGGCGACGGCCAGCGCCGCGCTCACGCACGAGGTCGTCAGCGGGATGCGGGCCGTCTGGGACGGTGTGAAGCCGAGGGTGCGCAGGATCGCGAGCTCGCCGTGGCGGCGCCGCCAGGTGGTTCCGGCGGCGTGACCCGCGGCGGCCACGGCCAGCGCGGCGAGCACGGTCTGGAGCAGGGCCGGGAGCCGGCCGATGCCGCCCAGGTTGGCGATCTCGGTCGGCGGGCGGCCGACGTCCAGCTCGTACTCGGTGCCCAGCGCGGCGGCGAGGTTCACCGGGTTCACCGGGTCGACGGCGCGGACGAGCGCGCTGCGCAGCGGCTGCGTCCGCTGGACCCGGGCGAGCGTGGCCGGCTCGACGAGCATGCTCTCGCCGAGCCGCTCCCCGCCGGGGACGGGGCCGATCCCGATGCCGACGACGGTGAGCACGGCGTGCCCGCCGTCGTTCGCCGCCACGCTCACCGTGTTGCCCACCCCGAGGTCGAACCGCTGGGCGGCCCGCGGGCCGAGGACGACCTCGTTCGGGCCCCGCGGCACCACACCCTCGAAGATCGTCCATCCCACCGCCCCGGTGGACGTCACCGGGCCGGCGCGCGTGGTCGCCTTCGGCGCGAGGGAGTAGACGGCGACGTCCTCGCCGGGGCTGGTGTCCCCCCGCCCGATCGCCCCGGGGCCGGCGTCGCCCGGGCCGTCGCCCTGGATGGGGTCCGGCGCCCGCAACGCCCGGCCCCCGGCGTCGACCTCGATGGTCGCGGTCGAGGCGTCGAGCATGCTGACGGCGGCGACCCGGGGGTCGGCCGCGAGCCGGTTGACGATCTCCGGGCGCGCGTCGGTGATCTCCAGATCCGCGTTCCATCCGTACCGCTGCGGCTCGTCGACCAGGCGGTTCATGCCGGCGGCGATCGTCGCGGCGGCGACCAGCCCGGTCACCCCGATGGCCGCGCCCGCGACGGCGGGCCGGCGGGTGGCCGGCGAGCGGTCCCGGCGGCGCCCGAGCGCGAACGCGGTTCCGATCCACAGCCAGACCGGGCCGCGCATGCAGGCCGCGCCGCGGGCCAGCGGGGATCCGGCCCCACCCTGGCCCGTCGCCGCCGATGCCGCCGCCGAGCCGACCGGTGACAGGGACGACGCGGCCGGCAGGGGTGACACGGCCGACGAGCCGAACCGGGCCGCCGGCCCGAAGGCCCCGGCCGCCAGGGCGGCCATGCCCAGGCGGGGCACGAGAGGTCCCGGGTCTGCCGGGCGACGTCCGGTTCGGGCCGCGGTGCCGCCGGCGAGCAGGAGGGTGATGAGCAGGCCCGCCGCTCCGGCGCCGCACACCAGCGCGACGTGCGGCGCGTAGCCCGGGTGGGGCTCCACCCAGGCGAGCGGCCCGAGCGGTTCCAGCAGGCCCGCGATGAGGGGGCCCGCGGCGGCGGTCACCCCGGCCAGCCCGGCGGCGGGCAGCGCCGCCAGCGTCCGCGCGCCGGCGCGGCCCAGCCCGGTCAGGCCGAGCACCGCCTCGATGCGCTGGGCGTGCGCGCTCGCCGCGTGGTGGCGGTAGAACGCCTGCCCGGCGGCGGCGAGGCCGGCGACGCCGACGACGGCGGCGAAGACGACCAGCCCGGTGACGAGGACGCGCTGGGTCGCGCCGATGCGGGCGTCGCCGTCGGTCGCCGGCCGGGACACCTGCAGCGCGGGGAACTCCCCGGCCAGCGGGTCGCGCGCCAGGCCGTCTCCCAGCCGCCGCAGTGCCGTGCTGACGGCCGCGACGGTCCGCGGGCCGGGCTCGAGTCGCAGCATGACCGCGGTGGAGACGGGATCGAGCCGGCTTGCCAGCGCTGGGCTGACAGCCAGCGGCATCTGCCGGGCGTTCTCGCCGGCCATCCTGGTCAGGCCGGTGATCGTCAGTTTCAGGACGGGCCCGCCCGGGGTGCCGAAACCGGTGTCGAAGCTGAGGAAGTCCGACGGCGTCAGCAGCCGCAGCCGCAGCGTGTCGCCGACGCCCACCCCCCACCGGGCGGCCGCCCGCTCGTCGAGGACGGCCTCGTCCGGCGCGGCCGGGTCATACCCGTGCCCACGGACCACCACGGGCTCGTACAGGCCGCGGTGATCGGCCGGGCCGCCGATGATGCCGATGTAGGCCAGCGACGGCTGGTCCTCCAGCCGCCCGACCATCCCGACGCCCGCCCACGCCTGCGCGACCCCCGGGATGGCGGCCACCCTGCGGGCCAGCTCCGGGTCGTCGCTGAAGTAGCTCACCTGGAGGTCCGCGACCGAGGAGGCACGCTCGAGTCGGTCGTGCGCCGTGGCGGTGCGCCGGACGAGCGCCGCCGTCCCGGCGACCACGGCGACGACCATGCCGATGAGCACGCCGAGGGCGACCAGCGCCGCCCACCGCCGCCGCAGCTCACTGCGCGCGATCATCCCGATCGCGCCGAGGACGGCCATCAGCCGCCACCCACGGGCACGACGCCGATGACGCCCGTCCCGGAGCCGGGGGACGACTCCCAGCGCAGCGTGCCGCCGATCGCGCCGATGCGGTCCGCCATGTTCGTCATGCCGTGGCCACGTGCGGAGCTCTCCGGTTCGAAGCCGGCGCCGTCGTCCCACACGGCGAAGGTGAGCGACCCCTCCCGCTCGCCGAGCGTCACCTCCACCGAGCTGCCGGGGGCGTGCTTGGCCGCGTTCTGCAACGCCTCCAGGCAGCAGAAGTAGACGGCGGCCTCGACGTCCGGGGGGTAGCGGCCGATGTCGTCGGCCCGCACCGTCACGCCCACCGTGGAACGCTGCCCGGCGGCCCGCAGCGCCTCGGTCAGGCCCGAGGACCGCAGCAGCGGCGGGTAGATGCCGTGCGCGAGGTTGCGGACCTCGGTGATCGTCTCGGTCACCTGCTCGGCCATGGCGGTGAGCAGCTCGTCGGCGGCGGCCAGGTCCTCGTCGCGTTCCGGCGCGCCGGGCCCGGACCCGTCGCCGTCGTTCGAGCCGCCGTCGTTCGAGCCGCCGTCGTGCGAGCCGCTGCCGTCCGAGTCACCGTCCGAGATGAGGTCGCGGACCAGCCGGAGGCCGACGGCGAGCGAGACCAGCTGCTGCTGCGCCCCGTCGTGGAGATCGCGCTCGATCCGGCGCCGCTCGGCGTCCGCGGTGGCGACCAGGCGGGCCCTGGAGCCGCGCAGCTCTTCGTTGGCGTGCCGCAGGTCGGTGAGCGCGTCGCGCAGGTTGGCGTCGAGCTGGCGGTTGTGCAGGACGGTGCCGACCCGTGTCCCGAGTTCGGCGAGCATCCGGTCCTCGGCCTCGGAGAACCGGGGGGCCTCCGGTGGCCGCTGGGCGACGAGCATCCCGAGCAGGGCGCCGCCGGCGCGGGCGGGGACGACCCGTACCTGGGTGTCCAGGTACCGGCGGGCGAGCTGGGGGACCCACAGCGACAGCCACCCGGGCCCCGCCACCCTGGTCCGCGCGAGCACGATGAGATCACCGGCGGTGAGGGCGATCGTCGAGCCGACCTCGGCGGGCCCGTCGGCGGTGGCACCGGGACCGCCCGCAGTACCGGAACCGCCCGCAGTGGGCCTACCGGCATCCTGCCCACCGGCGTCCGGAGTGGCCGGGGGTGGGCTCTCCGGCGTCACGACGGCGGCGGTGAGGCGCCCGGCCGCGCCGGTCCAGATCTCCACCCGCTGCAGGGAGAGGCTGCGCCGCAGGGCGTCACCCAGCCCGGCCAGCGCCTCGTCCAGGCTGGTCCCGCGGCTCGCGTCCTCGCCGAAGGTCCGCAGGACGTCGTCGGGCGCGTACCGGGCGCCCCGCACGGCGTGCCGGACGAGCGCCGCCGTCCGGGCCCGCGCCCCGGCGGCCAGGACGGCGGCGAGGGCCGCCGCGATCAGGACCGGGCCGGTGAAGCTCTCGCCGCCGTCCGGCGGGCGGTGCCCGAGGGTGGCCAGCGCGCCCGCGAGGCCCACCGCCGCGATCGCGGCGAGGCAGGCGAGGTCGGCGGCGATGGTCAGAACGCGTTCGGAACGGCGCCGCGCGTGGGGCGCCCAGCCGGCGGCCACCCCGGCGGTGAGCAGGACGGCGTCCACGGCCAGCGGGGCGGACCATGGCGGCGTTCCGGCGCCGAGCAGCCGTGGGGCGGCGCACGCGGCGGTCACCGCGGCCCCGGCCAGGGCCGCCGCGGTGAGGAGCTGGCGCCGCGGGTGGGTCACGCCGACACCTCGGCCCGCCCACGGCCGGCGCCGCCGCCCGCAACCGTGGCGCCGCCCGCACCGGCGACGCCGGCCGCACCTGTGCCGGCACCGGCACCGCCGCTCGCGCTGGTGGAGACGCGACCGTCGCGCATGGTGACGATCCGCTGTGCGCCGGCCGCGACCTGCGGGTCGTGGGTGACCATCAGGATGGTCTGCCCGCGCTCGTGTAGCCGGGTGAACAGATCGAGGACCTCGGCGGCGCCGGCGGAGTCGAGCGCTCCGGTCGGCTCGTCGGCGAGCAGCACGGTCGGCTCGTTCGCGAGCGCGCGGGCGATCGCCAGGCGCTGGCGCTGGCCTCCGGAGAGCGTGCCCGGCATCGAGTCAGCCCGCTCGAGCAGCCCGAGCAGGTCGAGCAGGTCATGCCCACGCCGGACGGCGGCCCGCCGGCCCGCCCCCGACAGCCGGGCCGCCAGCACGACGTTGTCCGCCACGGACATCGCCTCGAGCAGGTGGAAGAACTGGAACACCATCCCGACGTGGTGGCGGCGCAGCCGGGCGAGGTCGGCCTCGGACAGCGCGGTCAGCGCGATGCCGGCGACGGTGACCGACCCGTCGTCGACCCGCTCGAGCCCGGCGACGACGTTCAGCAGAGTCGACTTGCCGCTGCCGGACGGCCCCATCACCGCGACGAACTCACCGCGGGCCACGGTCAGGCTGGCGCCCCGCAGCGCGTGCACCGGGGCGGTCTCGGCATCGAAGGTGCGGTACACCGACCGTAACCGGACGGCGGGCTCCTCCGAACCCGTGCCCGGCAACTCCGGCAACTCCGACGACCGGGGCGGTTCTGACGACCTGGACGGCTCCGGCGACCCCGGCGATTCCGACACGGCAACCGCGCTCCTTCACACCCCGCGCCCCGTGATCCGGACGCCCCGCCCCTGCCGCCCCGATGGCCCGGGGAACTGACCATTTCACCCGACGGCTGCGCCGCGCGGTAGGCGGGCACCCAGCCGGTGCGGGTGGTGGTGGCCTCACCCGTTCCCGCAGGGTGCCAGGCTCGCCGCGCGACGCTCCGCTCCCGGATCGTGACCGCGACCATCTGCCCCGTCTCGCGGCATTCCTGGCGAATGTGCCGCGGCCACGGGCGGTGCGGACCGACCGAGGAGCAGGAGACCCACGAATGCACACCTGGAACCCGTCCGATGTCGACCGGGACCGTGCCGACCGGGACCGTGCCGACCGGGACCGTTACGACTCCCCGGACACCTTCGATCTGCACGGCCGCCCGCGTCGCTCCGATGGGCGCTGGCCGCTGGCGGGCGCGGCGGCGGCCGTCCTCGGGGCGCTCGGCTCGTTCGTCCTCGGCTGGGACCCGGACGAGGGGATCACGCAGGCCGGGACGGACGCAATCTACCGCGAGGCGGGTGAGCACGGGTCCGTCATCAGGGCCGGGGCCTCGCTGGGGTTCGTGGCCGTCGCGGCGCTGATCGTGTTCGCCGCCGGTTTCACCCGGGCGCTGGGCCGCCGGGCGCCGGACAGCCTCGCCGTGCCGGTGATGCGGACGGCCTTCGGCGCGGCGGCCGCCTGCCTGATCTTCGCCTTCGGCCTCAAGCACGTGCTCGCCGGTGGGGTGCCCGGCGGCATCGACGACAACTTCTACACGCCGGCCGACGTCGAGGTGTTCAGCGTGCTGGTCAGCCAGATGCAGTACGCCGCCTGGTGGGGTGTCGTGCTCGCCGCCGCTGCCGCCGCGGTGCTGGCGTTCTCCGGGCCGCGGGTGCTGCCGCGCTGGTTCGGGGCCGTGAGCGTGGCGCTGTCCGGCATATCGATCGGCGCCACCCTGCTGGTCGGGCTGCCCTACTCGGCGGGCCTGCTGGCGCCGCTGTGGCTGCTCGCCGCCGCCGTGGCCGCGTACCGCATCCGGCCCGCGGACGCCGCCCGCGGCCGGCACCGCTGAGCCGGGCCGGGCCGCTGAGCCGTGTTGCTGAGCCGGGCCGAGGGTGGGCCGGATGGTGTCCTCACCCCGGTCCACCAGGTGGCATGTCGCATCTGGTGGTACTGGCATCCCTTGCACCGCAACGTGATCATATGCGTGCAGTGGGTGGGATGTGGTCTGTCGGCAGCCTGACCGGTAACTCGCTCGATTTGGTGGGTTCATCTGCGCAGACTGGGTACGTGCACCCCATGGCCCGCCACCGCAGTCCTGCCTCGCCGCGCCGGTCCACCCGCCCCGGTGGCCACCGGCGTGCCGTGCGTCCCGCTGTCACCGCCGCCACGGTCGTGGCCGCCGGCGCCGTCACGGTCGGCACGGCGTTCGCGGTGTCGGGGTCCACCTCGGTCGCGCCGCCGGTGCCCGCGCAGCGGGTCGGCGTGGTCACGGCGAGCGTCGGCGGGCCCGGCACCGTGGTGCCCTCGGCGCAGGAGTCGTCGGTGATCGTGAACGCGGTCCGGAGCAGCGCCCTCACGTCCGCCGTCCCGCCGGAGAGCTACCGGGTCACGGGCACCGTCCTCGCCCGCAGCGACCAGAGCTGGGCCTGGGTCGAGCTCGTGCCCGTCACGGACGAGGTCGACCGGGCCGAGGGCGTCCTGCACCGTGGCGACTCGGGGTGGGAGCTGATCCAGATCGGCAGCTACGAGGTCGGCTGTGGCATCGTCCCGAGCGCCGTCGCCGCGGATCTCGACCTGGAGTGCCCGAGCGACCAGCCCGGCTTCGACGCCTGACCGGCGCCTCGGCTGAGGCGCCCGTCCGGCGCGTGGCGCCCGGGGTTCGAGTGACCGGCGACTGGAGCCCCGGGTCCGAGGCCGCCGGGCTGGGCCCACGGCGAGCCCGGCCCGGCAGGTCGGCCGTCCGACCGCTGTCCGTCAGCCGTACTGCGGCGGCTGGCCGGCCAGCGGCGCGGCGGCGGGGTTGTTGTTCGCCGCGAGCAGGTCGCGGATCTCGGTGAGCAGCTTCGCCTCGTCGCTGATCGCCGGCTCCTCCTGCGGCTCCGGTTCCTCGCCACGCTGGCGCATCTCGTTCGCCTTGGCGAGCGGCAGGACGATCACGAAGTAGATCACCGCCGCGACAACGATGAACGCGATCACATCGTTGATGAACGTCCCGTACCTGAACTTGCTGTCGTTGATGGTGAACGTCAGGCTGGAGAAGTCCGGCTCGCCGCCGATCGCGGCGATCAACGGCGTGAGGATGTTCTTCACCAGCGACTGGACGACGGCCGTGAACGCCGTGCCGACGACCACCGCGATGGCCAGGTCGACGATGTTGCCCCGCATCAGGAACTGCTTGAAGCCCCGCAGCCCCGGAGTGATCAGCCGCGTCGGGGGCTCGACGACACCGCGACCACTACTGACGACCTTCCGCCACCCGAACACGCCTGTTCCTCCACAACCTCGGACCAAAACTGCCGAGGGGAGGCTATAGCCGGATGATCGGGAGTAAAACCCCAGGTCATCGGATGCGTGAGATCCGGGTGCGCAGCCCGGTCAGCGCGCCGAGTCCGGCGTGTAGGTGATGTCCCACAGCCGGGCGGTCTTGTCCGTGCTGGTGGTGGCCAGCAGCAGGCCGTAGGGCGCGAACGCGCAGGCCATGACGGTGCTGCTGTGACCGGTCAGCGTCGCCACCGCCGTCCCGGTGGCGACGTCCCACAGTCGGGCGGTGTCGTCGGTGCTCGCCGTCGCCAGCAGGACGCCGTCCGGGGAGAACGCGCAGCTCTGCGCCGAGCCGGGCAGGGTGAGTGTGGTCGTCCCGGTCGGGGTGTCGGTGAGACGGGTGCCGTCGTTGCTGGTCGTGGCCAGCAGCAGGCCGTCGGGGGAGAACGAGCAGCCGTTCGCGAAGTTGGTGTGCCCGGCCAGGCTCGTGATCGTCTCGCCGATCGTGACGTCCCAGAGCAGGGTCGACTCGGCGCCCGCGGTGACGAGGAGCCGGCCGTCCGGGGAGAACGCGCACCCGTACACCGAGCCGCGGTGCCCGGTCAGCGTGGCGATGTTGGTTCCGGTCGAGACCCCCCACAGCTTGACCGTGCGGTCCGTGCTGACCGTCGCGAGCAGGCGGCCGTCCGGGGAGAACGCGCAGCCGTAGACGGGGCCTTTGTGGCCGGCCAGGGTGAGGGCCAGCCGCTCGGTCGCGATCTCCCAGATCCGCGCGGTCTTGTCGCTGCCGGTGGTCGCGAGCAGGTCGCCGTCCGGGGAGAACGCACAGCCGTGCACTGCGGAGATCTTGCGCCCGCTCAGCCGTCCGACGGTGCGGCCGGTGGTCGTGTCCCACAGCCGGGTGCCGTCCTTGCTGGTGGTGGCGAGCAGCCGGCCGTCGGGGGAGAACGCGGCGGAGGTGACGTCGCGTTCGTGCCCGGTCAGCGTCACCCGCGTCGTCACCTCGACGTTGCGGGACGGTCGGTTGCTGCGCTCGAATCCGCGCAGGTCGGCGGGCCGGGCCGAGCCGGCCGGCGCGGGGCCGGACGGCAGCGTCGTGGCCAGCCAGTCGACGTCGCGCACGGCCGAACCCGGCTCGGCGTGGGTCTCCACGAGGCTGCCCGGACCCTCGGCGGCCAGGTCGAACAGCGCGCCGTCGGTCAGCCGGACGCGGGCGAGCACCGCCCCGGCGTCGAAGCGGGCCCCGGGTTCGACCAGCCAGCGGACCATCGTGGCCCGCCCGCCGGGAATGTCCCAGCGGGCCGGGCGCACCACCGGGTCGGGCCGTGCGGCGACGGTGCGCCGGGTCGAGACCGTCGCCGCCCAGGAGGCCGCGCCGAGCACGACGGCCTGGTCCGGCTCCGGGGCGGTGAACACGTGCTGGTGCGGCCAGTCGGTGCCGACGCCGAGCCGGCCGGCGAGGATCTCGGTGACCACCGGCATCCGCGACGAGCCGCCGACCGGCAGCACGCCGTCGAGCTGCCCCGGGCTGATGCCGGTGCTCTCCAGCAGGTGCTGGCAGCAGGCCATCGTCCGCGCCAGGGTCGGGGAGGCGAGCTTGTCGAACCGGTCCCGTTCCAGGCTGACGAGCAGGCCGGCGGGGCTGAAGACGTCCTCGACGAAGGCGACATCCGTGAGCTGGTGCTTCACCGCGCGGGCGAAGTCGAGCAGCTCGTGGCGGGTCCGGCTGGCGGCGGTCTGGAACACCTCGCCGACGCCGGTCGGGTTGAGCAGCGGCTCGAGGCCCGGCCCGTAGTGGCCGAGGATCTCGTCGAAAAGCAGCTGGTCGAAGTCACGCCCGCCGCAGTCGTGCAGGCTGGCGTGCCCGAGCAGCTCGTGGCGGCCGTCCTCGCCGACCACCACCAGGGCCGCCTCGAACGTCCCGCCGCCGAGGTCGTAGACGAGGACGAGGTTGCCGGGCTGCGGGCCGGCGGGGCCCATCGGCGCCCAGGCTGCGGCGACTGGTTCGGCGAGCAGGTCGACGTCGACGAAGCCGGCCTCCTCGGCGGCCCGGATCATCGTCCGCCGCAGCGGCCCGGCCGGGTCGTAGCTGGCCGGCACGGTCACGACCGCCCGGCGCAGCGCCTCCCCGGCGAGCTGGACCTCGGCCTCGGCGCGCAGCGCCGCCAGCACCGCGGTGACCAGCGCGGCCGGCTGGTGGGCGCGGCCGTCCAGGGTGACGGCGGCGTTCCTGGTCAGGTCACGTTTGACCCCGCCGCGGTAGGCCGCGGGCCAGATCCGCTTGCGGCGCTCGGCGAGGGTGCCGACCACCAGCAGCTCGCCGTCGGCGAACACGGAGGCCGGCCAGCCGGCGGCGCCGCTCGCGGGTTCCCGGACCGTGGCCACCTTGCCGTCGACGACCAGCGCCGCGGACGCGCTGTAGGTGCCGTAGTCGATCGCGAGGATCGGCTCCACCACCGGCACCCTCCCCGTCGACGTCGCAGGCCTACGTAACCGGACAGAGGTGATCCCTCACCGCCGGTCGGGCGTCCGACCTGTTGATCAAGGTGAGTTGTCCGGAGATGGCCGAAGCATCCCGGGAATCGTAGCGACGGTCGCCCACGGGCCGCCGGGCGCGTCCCACCAGGGATGTCCGTGACCGCTGGGCGTGGCCGTCCGACGTCATGGCGCGACCGGTCGGGCCGGGGGGAAGCCGCGGTGGCCGACGGGTGGCTGACCGGTGGCCGACGGGTGGCCGCGCGATCACGGACCGGCAGCGCGGGGGTGTGCCCCGCGGTGACGCGGGTAGGCGACGAGAGAGATCACCAGACGCCGGCGCGCGGCGAGCGGGTCTGGGCCATGCGGAGACGAGGAGGTTCCGACCATGT
This sequence comes from Frankia sp. Hr75.2, assembly GCF_949319125.1. Classification (NCBI taxonomy): domain Bacteria; kingdom Bacillati; phylum Actinomycetota; class Actinomycetes; order Frankiales; family Frankiaceae; genus Frankia; species Frankia sp. Hr75.2. The sequence continues at coordinate 18,820 of NZ_CASGGV010000305.1, forward strand.
GGACCAGGAGCATGGGGTTGATCAACAGGGTGGACGTCGGACCGGATGACGGCGGGGGCGTAGCCGCGGGCGGAGCCCAAGGTGGCGCCGCCGGAGCCGCCACGGGTGGTGCCGGGGGTGGTGTCGTGGCAGCGGGTCCGGGGTTGATCTGGCGCGCGGTGACGCCGCCCGGCCCGGGGCCCGACCCCGTCCCGCCCAGCCCGGTTCCCGATCCGGTGCCGCCCGGCCCGGGCCCGGACCCGGTGCCGCCGGGCCCGGGGCCCGATCCGGTGCCGCCCGGCCCCGACCCGGATCCCGTCCCGCCCAGCCCGCTGCCCGATCCCGTCCCACCGGTGCCGGGGCCGGACCTGTTGCCCGGTGGTGCCCCGGCGTGAGCGCGAAGCGCATCGGGGGAGTGGGAGAGGCGTCCGTACGGGGTAGTGGTCCTTCATGACCCACCGCCCCGAGGGAATTCCCGCGCCCGAACTCTCCGACTCCGACCTCGTCCGTGAAGTACGGCATCTGCACCTGACCAGGCACGACACGTTCCTGGCCGGGAGCGAGGACGCATTCGAGACCCACACCCAGCGGATGCTGGAACTGGAGCGCGAGTACCTGCGCCGGTTCCCCGACGCGGGCAGCCCGGACCCGCGGCGGACGCGGGCCGGCCGCCGCCGCGCCGCGGGCGTCGCGGGTTAGTACCGCGACCACCGCCGCGATCCGGAGGCGTCACGCGGGGGAGAGGAGCCCGCGGACCTCGTCGTCCGTGGTGGCGCCGAAGTCGCGGTAGTACGGGCCGACGGCCATGAAGCCGTCGGGGACGGCCAGGCAGACGAGGGCGTCGACCTCTGGCCGCAGGGTCTGCGCCCCCTGACCCGAGGCGACCGGTACGGCGGCGGTCACCCGCGCCGCGCCGGCCGAGCGCATCGCCCGCACGGCCGCGACCATGGTCGCGCCGGTCGCGAGGCCGTCGTCGACGACGATCACCTCGCGGCCGGCGACCGCGGGTGGCGGCCGGTCACCGCGGTACGCGTGCTCGCGGCGCGCGAGCTCGTGCCCCTCGCTGTCCGCGATGGCGTCGACGACGTCGGGGGCCAGCCCGAGCCGGAGCACCGCGGGCTCGTTCACGATGCGGATCCCGCCGCTCGCGATCGCCCCGATGGCGTACTCGGGCTGGCCGGGCGCGCCGAGCTTGCGCACGGTCAGCGCGTCCAGTTCGGCGCCGAGCCGGCTCGCGACCTCGGCGGCGACCGGCACGCCGCCCCGGGGCAGGCCCAGGACGAGTACGCCCGCGGCGGAGCCGGCGAGCCGGTCCGCCAGCAGCGCGCCGGCCTCGCGCCGGTCGGCGAACAGGTACACGGGGGTGGGCCTACCCCGCCGTGCCCGCGATGACCCGGGTGGTGCGATCCGTCGTCCGGTCCGTGGCGCGGCCCGCTCGGCGGCCGCGGCTCGGGTGGGCGCAGGTCAGGCGGTCGCGGGTCAGGCGGTCGCGGGTCAGGACGCCGGCGTCGTGGATGCCGGCTTGTTCGGGCGCCACGAGGTCACAAGGAGGCCAGCCGAGCCGCCGACTCCCAGCACGAGGGCGATGATCGCGCCCACCCAGCCGTTGAGGTCGTCGTCGATCCCGATCGCGTGGTCGAGCGAGGCCTTGCCCGGGCCGAGGATGGCGATTCCCAGGCACAGGACCGCGATCATGAGCACGTACTCGTAGCCCTGGCCCGGCTTGAAGATGAAGAAGCCGTTCTTGCGGTGCGCGGTGATCCCGGCGACCACCATCGTCCCCATGATCGCACCGGCGCTGAACGAGTTCAGGAAGCCGAAGGCGAGCCCGAAGCCGGCCGCGATCTCCACCAGGCCGGACGTCCAGGCATGCACGATGCCGGGCCGCAGGCCCATGCTCGAGAACCAGCCCGCGGTGCCCTGGATCCCGCCGGGCCCGAAGACGTGGTTGTAGCCGTGGGCGACCAGCGTGAGGCCGACGATGATTCTGAATATGAGCGCCGCGGTGTCGGGCGAGGTCACGGGTACTGCCTCCCAGGAGGGGACCGGCCGGTCCGGACCGGTTCGGACCATCGGGTGTAGGTGATCGGTTGTGGGTGCCCGGCTTCGGGTGCCTGTGGAACCGGCGCCGTCGTGGGTCGGGTGGACGATGAGATCAGACGGTAGCGGTACTGCGGTCCAGATTCGACAGCTTGGAGGCCAAAGTAACTGCTCACTCCGATGTCGGGCCGGATGCGGAGGAAGTCGATCGGCACCGGGCGTCAGGCACCGGCCCCGGGCTGGCGCGGCACCCGTTCCGGACGGACCCCGTCGACCTGTCCCAGCGAGGTCAGCGCGGCCACGGTGCGCAGCCAGGACACCGTCAGTTCGGCCCGTGCCGCCTCGGACGTGCCCGGGTCGTCGAGGGCGTCCGCTACCGGGCGGACGACGCCGTCCGGCCCCGTCCAGGTCGGGCTGTAGGTGAGACCGACGACCACCCAGCCGAGCGCCGTGCGCCGTACCCGGGCGTGCAGGAGCGCGCCGTCCCGCTCCCGGTCCCGCCCGGCGGCGTCCACGCCCGGTTCGGCGCCTGCTTCCCTGCCAGGGCCGCCGCCGGGGACGCCACCGGCACCGCCGCTGGGGCCGCCCGCTGCCGGGACGGTGATCGAGCCCGTCCCGTAGGCGACGTACTTGCCGTCGACGCGTTCGACCGGCCGCACCGTGCCGGTGCCGGTGCCCACGACCAGGTCAACGAGTGGGGAGTGGAGCAGCTCGCGCGCGGTCATCCGCTGCCGCTGCGTCGGCGCCGTTTCCGTCGGCGCGCTCCGCGCGGATTCGGCCTGGTCGGGGGCCCAGGACAGCGCGACCACGACGAGGTCGGCGCCGGCCTGGCGGGCGCGGGCGGCGTCCCGCAGGATCCGCGCCGGGTCCAGCTCGTTGACCGTCCAGCCGGGCGGGTCCGCTCCGGGTGAGCCGGGAGCGGGGTCGGTGCCGGCGTCCTCGGTGTAGGACAGCAGCGAGATCTGCGCGCCGCGCACGGGCAGCAGCGACAGGGTGGCGGCGTCCAGCGGCTCGCGGGCCGTGCCGCTGTGGTCGATCGCCGCGCCATCGAGGGCGTCCAGCAGGCCGCGCACCCCGGCACCGCCCAGCCGGGCCGCCCGGCCGGACGCGGTGGCGCACGCGCCGAAGCCCACCCGCCGCAGGGCCTCGGCGATGACCTCCGGGTGGGCGGTGGGAGCCGGCCCGCGGCAGATCGCGAGGTCGGCGGAGGACAACAGGCTGCCGAGCGGTGCCAGCGCCGCGCGGGCGCTGGACGGGCCGAGGACCAGGTCGCCGCTGAAGGTCAGGGTGAGCTCGGTCGTGTCCCCGGCATCGGACGGGCTGCCGGCCCGCGGTGGCCACACCGGCCCCGGCCGCTGACCGGCCGCAGCGCCCCAGGGGGGCTGTTCCGCCTCTTCCGCCGTGGCGCCCCGCGCGGGTGGTCCCCCGGCGCTGCCCGCGGGCGGCGGGCCACCGGCCCGGCCAGCGCCGAGGGTCAGGACGTGCCGGGTCAGGACATCGGAGAAGAGCCCGAGGCCCAGCGCCGCCATCGCCAGAACGCAGACCGCCGCCACCAGGAGCCGCGCCTGCGGCGGGTCGTGCCGCGCCGGCGGCGGGTCGTTGTGACCCGCCGCCGGCGGTGACTCGTGGCGTTCCGCGGCTCCCGCCGGCCCGGAACGGCCCGCCGGGCGAGGCGGGCCGCGGCGCGGGCCGCGTGCGGAGCGTCTGCGGGACATCATTCCCATCGCCTGGGCCTGATCGGAGGGGTGGACCCCTCTCAACCTAGGTGATGGGTGTTGGCCTCACTACTTTTAGTAGCTGGATCCGGTGCTGATCGGATCTTGTCGGTGGTGAGGCCGATCCTGCCGTCAGACGGCGGCGTTCCCCTCGGCCGCCGAGATCGCCGGCACGGACTCGACGATCCGCGTCAGCATGGAGAGCAGGGCGGTGCGTTCGTCCGCCGAGAGCGGGGAGAGCAGGAGGTCGTTCATCCGCTCCACCCGCCCAGCGACGTGGCTGTGCGTCGATTCGCCGCGCTGCGTGAGCCGCAGTACGTTGCGGCGGCCGTCACGGGGATCGCGCACGCGGCGGATCAGCCCCCGCTGCACCAGTCGCGCGACCACGTCGGCGACGGTGGAGCGGTCCAGCGACGCCCGTTCGCCCAGCGTGCGCTGGTCGATGTCGGGGTCGGCGAGCAGGCTGTTGAGAACCACGAACTGTGGCGGGGTTGTCTCGGTGGACACAGTGGCGGTCCACAGTTGATATGTGACCTGCTGCAGACGGCGGGCAAGCTGTCCGGGGTGTGTCGACAGGTCTGCTACGGGCCGCGCGCGGCCGGGGTCGGTCTCCTCGGCCGGCCGTCTCGGTCCCGGGTATCGCTGGTTCACGGCGTCCTCACCGGTTTCGATGGTCACATGCTCGGTTCGTGCGGGCGGGGTCAGGGCTTCGTTCCATTCCGGGCTGGAGGGCGGGGACGTTCGAGCGCGCGACGGCAGGGCTTCGCGTTGGTCATCATCTCGCATCTCTACGCCCGTTGCCGGCAAGCCGGAGGAATCGAGCCAGGACGACCCCCCGGAACGGGTAACTCATCCGGCATGCGTCAAAACATCACTACTCGCCGAAAGATATCCGCCGACCGGTCATCGGTCGCCGCGCCGCGTGTCTCTCGTGGTGTCCGTGGGGTCTCACCGCCCGCGTCGACCGCGCCGTCACACGGGCCGAGCTATGCCGGATGGACAGTTTCCACTGGCCCGACAGTGTCATCGCCGACAGCTCGGCGTAGCCCGTCAGGGCCGTTGCCGAAGCGCGGGACCAGCGGCTTCAAAGCACGCTCCGGCGCAGCACGGCGGCGTGTGGCGACTGCGGGAGTGCATATGTCCGCGGGACCTATGTCGGGAAATGTCGTCGGCGGCTACCGGATGGTGCGTACACTCCTCGCTCTGAGGGATGCGTACGTCACGCCCGTCCCGCGCGGGAACAACAAGGCGCACTTCTTCGTCTCGGCCGTGAACAACGGCCCGGACGCGGGCTCCGGAGTGCCTTCCGACCGGCGTTCCGCGGAAGCGGTAGGCGGTGGAACGGCGTCGGCCGTGTGCAGTTGCCGCCGCCGGAAGACCGTGTGCGTACGTGTCGTGAACACGACATGGGGCCGGCTCTGTCACTGAGGTGCTGCCGCGCTGTTGTGTCCGAATTGGCGGTGATGCGCCCGCGCGCCGCCCGATGCGGGGGGTCCCGGCACCGGATGCGGCCTTCGGGGAGTCAGGACGATCGGCGCGGGTACCCCGATGGTCATGGATGATGCGCCCCGCGGTCTGCGGGAAAGTCTCAAACGTGTCGCCGTGACGCTGAAAGAGGCGGAGATCCCCTTCGCGCTCGGCGGCAGCTACGCGTGCTGGGCCCGCGGCGGGCCGGAGCCCGTGCACGACGTGGACTTCATGCTCCGCGAGGCGGACGTCCCGCGTGCCGTGGAGGTTCTCTGCGCCGGTGGGCTGCGCCCGGTGGACCCGCCCGAGGACTGGCTGACCAAGGTCTTCGACGGCGACGTCCTGGTCGACCTGATCCATCACCCGGTCGGGCGGGCGGTCACCGACGAGATGCTGGCCCGCTCGAGCGAGATGTCCGTCGACTCGGTCCGGATGCCCGTCCTCGACGCCACCGACTGGTTCGAGATGACCCTGCTCGCCCTCGACGAGCGGTACTGCGACCTCGGTCGCGTGATCCCCATGATCCGCGCGATGCGCGAGCAGGTCGACTGGGAGCAGGTTCGCCGGGCCACCGCCGAGTCGCCGTTCGCCGAGGCCGCGCTGCTGGTCGCCACCCGGCTGAAGCTGATCCCACCGCACGTCGTCACCCCGCCGCGCGCCGCACGCGCCGTGGATGCCGTGGACGGGGTGGGTGCCGTGGGCGCCGCCGCGCCGGTCGCCGTCCTGGACGTCACCGAGCCGGCGGAGTACCTGGCCGGTGACCTGCACGAGCGCCTGGCGGAGGATCCGCGGGTCGCCGAGCTCGGCCTGGACGTCGCCGTCGGCCCGGAGGGGATCACCGTGCGCGGGGAGGTGGCCACCGAGGCCCGCCGCCGCGCGGTCGACGCGGTGCTGGCCGACGCCGTGCCCGGCCGGCCCGTCCGCAACGACGTCGTCGTGTCGAAGCGCGATTCACCATCGACGATGGAGAGTGTGTCGTGATCCGGATCGCCGCGGTCGGGGACATCCACCTGGGCACCGACTCGCGTGGGTCCTTCGCGCCCTGTCTGGCCGGGATCGGCGACCTGGCCGACGTCCTCCTCGTCGCCGGTGACCTGACCCAGCACGGACGGGTGTCCGAGGCCGAGGTCGCCGCGGGCGAGCTCGCGACGTCGGAGATCCCGGTGATCGCCGTCCTCGGCAACCACGACCACCACAGCGATCAGGCCGACGAGGTGGCCGCCGTACTGGGGCAGGCCGGTGTCGAGGTGCTCGAGGGCTCCGTGGCGCTGGTTCGGGCCGGCGGGTGCCGCCTCGGCGTCGCCGGGGTCAAGGGCTTCGGTGGAGGCTTCGCGGGCGCCAGCGGCAGCGACTTCGGGGAGCCGCAGATGAAGGCGTTCGTCCGGCACACCAAGGAGGTGAGCGCGGGTCTGCGAGCCGCCCTGGAGGGCCTGGAGTGCGACGTGCGGGTAGCTCTCACTCATTACGCGCCCGTCCCCGACACCCTCGCGGGCGAGCGGCCGGAGATCTTCCCCTTCCTCGGCAGCTACCACCTGGCGGAGGCGGTGGACGCCGGCGGCGCCCAGCTGGCACTGCACGGGCACGCCCACGGGGGGACGGAGAAGGGACGGACGGCCGGTGGTGTCCCGGTGCGCAACGTGGCCCGTCCGGTGATCGGGAAGGCGTTCGCGCTGTACGAGGTGAGCGCCCGGCTCGACCCGGCCGCGGCGGTTCCGGCCTCCGTCTAGGCACCTTCCCTCGCGTTTCGGGTACTAGGGGCCTGAGGGCTTCACGAGGAACGCGACGAAGGCATCACGAGGAAAGAGGACGCCGCATGTCGATGGATCGTGGCAGCGCCAAGCACGGGCCCAAGCGCGACGAGCTGATGGCCCACGAGGTCGCGGGCATCGTCCGCGCGCGCAGGGACACCCGAGCAGAGGAATGGAGGTCACCGGAACCGCCTGGCGAGGACGCCCCCGCGCTCGCCTCCCGCCCGGACAGCGCCGGCGTCCTCGGCAGTGCTCCGCCCGGGATGACGACGGTGGACGTCGAGGAACGTTCGGAGCTGGCCCGCTGGCTCGGGCGTGCGGTCTTCCCCGCCGAGCGGAACGAGGTGATGGACCACCTGCGCCACCAGCACGCGCCGGACCGGGTGGTCGACGAGGTCCGCGCGGCGCCCGAGGGGGTCCAGTTCACCTCGCTGGGCCAGCTCTGGCGCGCGTTGCGCGACGACGCACACGTCGAGTCGCACCGGTACTGAGCCCGCGCCGGACGGGGCACGCGGGCGAGCCGCGGGTGCGGGGCGCTGGTGCCGTAAACCGGGAACCGGGGTGAGGAACGTCGCGGGTGAGGGGGCACATCGGTGGGCGAGGCAGGCATGACGCTCCGGAGCACGGGCACAGACGCTGGCATGGATGGTCCTGTCCTGGAACGACGCTCCCGCCAGCGGCGCCGGCCCTTCGGCGGCCCGCAGGTACCCAGCCCGATCGGCGTGCGCCCCGACCCCGTCGACGCGGAGGGCGCGCGTGCGCCCGCACCGGCCCGTCAGGCTCCGGCTCGCCCCGCTTCGGCTGGTGGGGCACCGGTCCGTCAGGCACCGGCCCGACAAGCTTCGGCTCGCCCGGTCACGGCTAGCCCGGTCACGGCTGGCGCGGCTTCGGCTCGCCGGGTTTCGGGTCGCCCGGCTCCGGCCCGGTCCGCGGCCGCGCGGCGCGGGAACGGGGTGTCCGGGTGGGTGGGCGCGCATCCGGTCGCCTTCGGGCTTGTCGGCGCGGGTGTTCTGCTCGTCGCCTCGGCACTGGTCGGCGCGCTGGACCTGTTCGCGGTGGGGGCCGTCTTCGGATTCTGGACGCTGATCGCCGCGACGGGGCTGGTGCTCGGCCGTCCAGGCGTCGACTGGCGGGTCCCGACCGAGGAGATCCGGGCCGGTGCCCGCCGCGCCGCCGCCGTCGGCCGACGGGAGGCCGCCCGGGCAGCCCGCGGGCTGGCACGGACGGGCGGTACGACAGCCCGCCGCGTCCAGCGCCGGGCACGGCGCGACCGGCCGGCCGGCGACTAGTGGGCCGCTGGCGGCTGGTCGGCGACCAGCCGCCAGTGGCTGGCCATGGCCCACTCACCGGCGGGGCTGTTAATTACTTTCCGTAGTTGGGATGGCGCGCAAACCGTCATGCCAAGGCGTGCCGGACCGCAGAGGTGGGTAGGGGACAGCCATGGCTGGGACCTTGGGCGGTGTGTGCGGGCCGGGATCCTCCGACCTGCTGGCAACATTGGCGGACGGCCTCGACGAGCGGGAGCGCGACGAGACCCTGCAGATCATCACCAGGCGGCTCAACGCGGAGCGCGCGGCCGCCGTCGGTGGTCAACGCGACCGCCAGGTGGATGTCGGCACCCGTAGCCGAGCCGCACGCACGCGCCGCAGCCTGCAGCCCGCCGCCCGCACGACCCGCCCGCGCGACGACGCTCATCCTTAACCGGGGCCTGGCTCGTCTGCCGGGCCCCGATCCTGCTTGCGGTGGTGTGGCTGTCAGCCGCAGCAGCCGCCGCCGCAGCATGCGCCTCCGCCTCCGGTGGCCGGCGCCGTGGCCATCGCGGGCGCGGATGCGCCGCGGCTCACCGCGACCGCGGAGAAGACCCGTGAAGTCTCGGCGTGGCCGGCCGGGCAGGGCGCCGGTGCGGTCGTGTCACTGTTCATTCCGCGGCGGACCTCGAAGGACGCGTCGCAGACACGGCATCGGTACTCGTATGCGGGCACCGGCCAAGGATAGGCCGGCGATCGGCCGCGGCGCCGGCCGATCGCCCACCCGGAGCGTGCACCTGTCCGGGGTGCCTGATCAGAGGCGCTCGATGATGGTCGCGTTCGCGAGGCCGCCCGCCTCGCACATCGTCTGCAGCCCGAACCGGCCGCCGGTCTGGTGCAGCGCGTGCACGAGGGTCGTCATGATCCGGGCGCCGCTGGCGCCGAGCGGGTGGCCGAGCGCGATCGCGCCGCCCCGGGCGTTGACCTTCTCCGCCGGTGCGCCGATCTCGGCGCGCCAGTCCAGCACGACCGCGGCGAAGGCCTCGTTCACCTCGAACAGGTCGATGTCGTCCAGGCTCAGGCCCGAGCGCTCCAGCACCCGGCGGGTGGCGGGGATGACGCCGCGCAGCATCAGGAACGGGTCGTCGCCGACGACGGCGAAGCTGTGCAGCCGGGCGAGCGGGCGCAGCCCCAGTTCGCGGGCCCGCTCCGAGGTGGTGATCAGCAGCGCGGCGGAGCCGTCGCTGATCTGCGAGGCGTTGCCGGCCGTCACGTTCCAGCCGATCTCCGGGAAACGCGCGGCGGTGGCCTCGTCGTAGAAGGCCGGGCGCAGACCCGAGAGGGCCTGCGTGCTCGATGCCGGGCGGATGCCCTCGTCGGCGGAGAACTCGACGACCGACCCGTCCGGCCCGGTGACCTTCACCGGCGCGATCTCCGGGGTGAACAGGCCGTCCCGGGCCGCGGCGGCGGCGCGCTGGTGGCTGGCGAGGGCGAACTCGTCCATCTCGGCACGGCCGAGGCCCCGCCGCGCGCCGATCAGCTCGGCGCTGATGCCCTGCGAGATCAGCCCGTCCGGGTAGCGGGCGTTGATCCGGGTGCCGTGGCTGTCTCCGGGGAGCGTCGCGGAGCCCATCGGGACCCGCCCCATCGACTCGACACCGCAGGCCAGAACCATGTCGTAGGCGCCGGCGATGACGCCCTGCGCGGCGAAGTGGACGGCCTGCTGGGACGAGCCGCACTGGCGGTCGACGGTGGTCCCGGGCACCGACTCGGGCAGTCCGGCGGCCAGGGTCGCCCAGCGGGCGATGTTCGCGGCCTGCTCCCCGCTCTGGGTCACGCAGCCGGCGATGACGTCGTCGATCAGCGCCGGATCGACGCCGGACCGCTCGACGGCCGCGGAGATGCTGTGCGCCAGCAGGTCGATGGGGTGGACGGGGGCGAGGCTGCCGCTGGCGCGTCCCCGCCCGATCGGGGACCGCACCGCTTCGACGACGACGGCGTCACGCATCGGAGGCTCCTTCTCCAGGAGTGAGTTCGAAAACCAAACTCACTGGTGTTCCCAGTGTGCGCGTAGTTAGTTGGAAAAGGCAACTGATGGAGCTGTGACCACCGGCCGGGTGGATCGCTCGGGTGCGGGTCCCGGGCGGCGGCGGGGAGCGCGCATACCCTGATGTGCATGACGGATTCGCGATCATGAACGATTTCGGATCATGAGCGAGTCCGGGGGAGGCGTGGCCCCGCCGGTGGTCGCGTGGATCGACCGCGACACCGACACCGACCGCGACACCGCCACCGGGATGACCGCGGTTCTGGTCGAGAGCCGGATCAGGGGGACCGTCGTCGGGCTGGACCCGGCCGGCGCGGTGGTGCTGTCGGTCGGCGACCCGACCGCGGTGATCTCCCCGCGGTCCACGGTGAAGCCGATGCAGGCCGTCGGGATGCTGCTCGCCGGGCTCGACGCGGCGTTCGGCTCCGGTGCCGGCGCCGCTTCCCGCCCTGCCGCCGTTTCCGGTGCGGGCGATCCCGCCTCCGGCGTCGGCGATCCCGACTGCGGCGATCCCGACTGCGGGGCCGCCTCAGAGTGGGGCGGCGGAATCCCGTCCGAGCTGCTGGCGATCGTGTCCTCCTCGCACAGCGGTGAGCCCGAGCAGCTGGCGGCCGTGCGGGCCGTGCTCGCGGCGGCCGGGCGCGGCGAGGACGCCCTGGCCTGCCCCGCCGACCTCCCCATCGGGCGGCTCGCCCACGAGCGGCACCTGGCTGCCGGCGGCGGGCCCGAACGGCTGTTGATGAACTGCTCCGGCAAGCACGCCGGGATGATCGCCACCTGCGTCGCGGCCGGGTGGCCGGTGGCCGGCTACACCGACCCGGCGCATCCGCTGCAGCGCCGGATCCGGGCCGTGATCGAGGAGCTCACCGGTGCCACGATCACGGCCACCGCGGTGGACGGCTGCGGTGCTCCGCTGTTCGGTATCCCGCTGCTCGGCCTCGCCCGCGGGATGCGCGAGATCGCGCTCGCCGCCGCCGGCCCGCGCTCGCCTCGGCAGCGCGTCGCGGCGGCGATGCGGGCCTTCCCGGCCCTCATCGGCGGTCCGGGGCGACCGGACACGGAGCTGATGCTCGCCGCCCCGTGGATCATCGCGAAGGACGGCGCCGAGGGGGTCACCGTCGCGGCGACGGCGGCGGGGTACGCGGTGGCGGTCAAGATCGAGGACGGCTCCCAGCGCGCGGCTATGCCGGTCCTGGTCACCGCGCTGCGCCGCATCGGCGCGCTCGACCCCACCCCGGGCCCGGGCGCCGCCGTGGGCCTGGACGCCGGCAGGCTCGACGCCCTGGCCGCTCCCGCGGTGCTCGGTGGCGGGGTGCCGGTCGGTCGGCTGCGCCCGTTCCTGCCGTCCGCCTCCTGAGGCGTTCGGCCGTCCGGCTTGCCGGCCCGGTCCCGTCGGGGCCCGGCCGTGGTGGTTCAGTGAATGCCGGTGAGCGCGGGCCGGTGAGCGGGTTCCGGGCTTCCGGTCGCGGTGCCCGTCCGGTGTCCGGGGGTTGGTGGGCGCTTGGTCGGGTGGTTCGACGTGCCTGAAAGCGGTGTCGCGTGCACGTGATGGCGTGGGTGTGCAATGCTGTCCGTCACATAAGCCTCACTCTGGGACATGGTCTGGGGGCGGGAGTAGCCCGGACGGTTCGTCCGGTGACACATCAGGCGACACGCGTGATCCGCTTTACAGGATGGGGATATGTCCGACAACTCGATGATCGCCGCCCAGGTCGCGACGCTCGTCGACGAACCGGGAGTCACCGAACGCCTGACCGTGACCGGCCCCCCGGACGTCCTGCCGAGCCTTTACCGGGTGACAACCATTGCGACGGCCAGCGTCGCCGCCGCGTCCGTCGGTGCGGGCCGGTTACTGGCCGCGCGCAACGGGAGCCCGTCCCAGCCGGCGGTCACCGTTGACACCCGGCACGCCAGCGCGGCCTTCCGTAGCGAGCGGTACCTGCGGCTCGACGGACGTCCGCTGCCCAACCCCTGGGACCCGATCTCGGGCTACTACCGGACGGCCGACGACCGGTGGATCCAGCTGCACTGCAACTTCCCGCATCATCGCAACGGCATTCTGGAACTGCTCGACTCGCCGAACGACCGGGCGGCGGTCGGGCGGTCGGTGGCCCGTTTCGAGGCCGAGTCCCTCGAGCTCGAGCTCCAGGCGATGGGGATGTGCGCCACGATGGCGCGCGACGAGGACGAGTGGCGGGCGCACCGGCAGGCCAAGGCCGTCGCCGAGCTGCCCGTGCTGGAGACCGAGCGGATCGGGGACGCCCCCGCGCTGCGGCCCGAGCCGGCGGACCTGCCGGCCGAGGGCATCCGCGTGGTGGACATGACGCGGGTCATCGCCGGCCCGGTCTGCGGGCGGACGCTGGCCGCCCACGGCGCCGAGGTGTTGCGGGTCGGCGCCGCGCATCTGCCGGAGGTCCGGTCGGCGCTGATGGACACCGGGTTCGGCAAGCGCAACACCTTTCTGAACCTGCGCGTCGCCGCGGACGCCCGCCGACTGCAGGAGCTCGTCTCGACGGCGGACGTCGTGCTCCAGGCGTACCGCCCGCGCGCCCTGGACAGGCTGGGCTTCGGTCCGGACGCGCTGGCGCGCCTGCGCCCGGGGATCGTCGTCGCGACGATCAGCGCCTACGGCCGGAGCGGGCCGTGGAGCGGCCTGCGGGGCTTTGACAGCCTGGTCCAGACGGCGTCGGGCATCTCGTGGGCGGAGGCCGAGGCCAGTGGGGAGGAGGAGCCCCGTCCGCTGCCCGCCCAGGCTCTCGACCACGCGACCGGGTATCTGGCGGCGCACGGCGTGCTGTCGGCGCTGGCCCGGCGCGCGGTGGAGGGCGGCAGCTGGCAGGTGCGGGTCTCGCTGGCCCAGACCGGCCGGTGGTTGCAGAGCCTCGGCCACCATGACACCCTCGCAGCCCCGGACCCGACCCGGGCCGACGCGGAGGAGTTCTGCCGGCGCCTGCGCAGCGAGTTCGGGGAGCTCTCCTACGTGGCCCCACCGGGAACGGTCGACGGCCGGGCACCGGCCTGGACGATGGCGCCCGCCTCGCTGGGCACCAGCCCTCCCGGCTGGGAGCCCCGCCCGGCCTGACCGCCCGGCCTGACCGCCCGGCCCGGGCGTGGGGCCCGGGCGTGCGGCCCGATCGGGCCGTTCGTGCCATGTAGCAGGTCGACGTCGCGTAGGACTGGGTCTGCGACATCTCGGCGGCGGGTGGGACGGGCTCCGTGGACTCCGGGCCGCAGCCGGACCTCCCCCTCGGCTCGCCGTCGAGAATCAGGTGCCGGACTGCCCGCGGGCGGCGGTGAAACCGGAGGAGAGACAGCATGATCAGGCGACCGGCCCTGGGTGCGATCGTCGCCGCCGCCATGACGGTGATGATCGTCGCGGCCTGCAGCGGTGACGGTGTCTCCTCGTCCGGTGACCGCCGCCGGACAGTCACCATCGGGTTCCAGGGCGTGCTGTCGGGCGACGACGAGCAGCTGGGCGTCAACGCCCTCTACGGGGTGCGCACGGCGATCGAGGAGATCAACGCGGACGCCAGCCTGCCGTTCCGGGTCGAGCTCGTCTCCTCCGACGACGGCGGGTCACCCGAGCGGGCGCCGGCCGCCGCGCGCAGGCTCATCGACGACTCCGATGCGGTGGCCGTCATCGGCCCGATGCTCTCGGACGCGACGGAGGCCAGCGAGCCGTTCTACAGCGAGGCCGGCCTGCTCTCGGTCAGCCCGTCCGCCACCGCCCCGGCGCTCACCGACCTCGGCTTCACCACCTTCTACCGGGTCGTCGCCCCCGACTCCGTGCAGGGCCGGGCCGCGGCCGACTACATCTCCACCGTCCTCGACGCGGGGAAGGTGTACTCGGTCGACGACCGCAGCGAGTACGGCATCGGCCTGTCCACCGCGCTGGAGGCGGAGCTGTTCTCCGACGGCGTCGACGTCGTCCACGGCGGCGTCGACCCGGCCCGGGACTACACCCGCGAGGCAGCGAAGATCATCGCCGAGGCGCCGGACGTACTCTTCTACTCCGGTCAGTACGCCGACTTCGCGCTGCTCAACAAGGCGCTCGAGGACGGTGGCTTCACGGGCACCGTCATGGGCGGGGACGCGACCCGCGACCCGGACTTCGTCACGCGGACGGGCGCGGCTGCCGCCGAGGGCGCCTACTTCTCGTGCGCCTGCAGCGACGTCGACACCGACCCGGCGGCGAAGGAGTTCGTGGCCTCCTACAAGGACGTCAACGGCGGGGCGTTGCCCGGGACCTACTCGGGGGAGGCCTACGACGCCACCTGGGCCGTCGTCGACGTCCTGAAGCGGCTCGGGAACAACATCGGCCGGGAGTCCGTCGCGCGGGCCTTCCGCACCGTCAGCTGGGACGGCCTCACCAGGAAGATCGAGTTCGAGGAGAACGGCGAGCTCAAGCGCTCGACCGTCTACCTGTACAAGGTGCAGGACGGCGAGATCACGGACCTCGGACGGATCTCGGACCTGATCGGCTCCTGACACTCGCCCGTCGGCGGTGCTCGTGTTTCGGTGCGTGGTCTCGTCTGGCCTAGTCGCTGTTGGCGAGGGACGATGTGCTCTCCGTGTCGCGTCCCGCGGAGAGAGGGCAGGCCGCCGAATGACCGTGTCAGCCGGATGACGGTGTCCACCGAATGATCGTTCCTACCGAATGATCGCGTCCACGCCCACGGCGGTGCCCTCGGGCACGAGCCTCGGCCGGCTGGCCGAGCTGTCCATCGAGCGGACCGGCGGCACCGGTCCACTGATCTTCGAGGAGCAGCGCTGGACGGCCGCGCAGCTCGCGGCCCGGGCCCGGCGCCTGGCCGGCGGGCTGCGCGCGGCCGGGCTCGCGCCGGGGGACAGGGTCGCGGTCTGCATGGCGAACTGTCCCGAGGTCGGCATCACCTACCAGGCGGCCTGGTGGGCCGGCGCGGCCGTCACGCCGGTGCTGTTCCTGCTCGGGGAGACGGACCTGCGTCACGTGCTGGCCGACAGCGCCGCCTCGTTCGTCGTGACCACCCCGGACTTCCTGGACAAGGTCCGCGCGGCGGCCCGGGGCCTGCCCGCGCTGCGTGCCGTCGTGCTGGCCGAGCAGGCCGAACCCGCGCCCGCCGACCGCGCCGGGCCACCGGTGCTGCTGTTCGCCGAGCTGGAGTCCCCGGCCGAGTCCGACCTGGTGGACGTCGACCCGTCCGGTATGGCCGCGCTGCTCTACACCGGGGGGACGACGGGGCGCGCCCGGGGCGTGGTGCTCTCCCATGACAACGTCTCGGCGGCCGCGTGGGCGGTGCACTCGATGCGGCTGGGCGAGGGCCTGCCCGGCCTGCTGCCCCTGCCGATGTCGCATGTCTACGGGATGACCGTGAGCGTCATGGCCACCTACGCCGAGACGCCGGCGACGGCTGTCCTGATGCGCTGGTTCGAGCCCGTCCGGTTCCTGGAGCTGGTGGTGGAGCACCAGGTGGCGCAGACGGCGATCGTCCCCGCCATGGCCCGGATGATCCTGGACCAGGATCTCGACGGCTACGACCTGTCGGCGCTGCGCCAGGTGGTCTCCGGGAGCTCGGCGCTGCCGCGCGAGGTGGCCGACGAATGGGCGCGCCGGCTGCCCGGGGTCGAGCTCGTGGAGGGCTACGGCTGCACCGAGGCGTCGGCGATCGTCACGGTGATGCCACCGGGGCGGACCCGGCTGGGCAGCGTCGGCCGCCCGGCACCCGGCGTCGAGCTCCGGATCGAGGCCCTGAACGCCACCGACGGCGACCATGATGGCCCGCCCGGGGGAGCGGGTGGTTCGCCGGTCGGGGAGATCTGCGTGCGCGGACCGGGCGTCATGCTGGGCTACTGGCGTGATCCCGCGGCGACCGCGCAGGCGGTCCGCGCCGGATGGCTGCACACCGGCGACGTCGGCCACCTTGACCGGGACGGCTTCCTGTACCTCGTCGACCGGATGAAGGATCTGATCATCCGCGGCGGGTTCAACATCTACCCGCGGGACGTCGAGGACGCGCTGCGGGAGCACCCGGACGTCGCCGAGGTGGCCGTGGTGGGCCGCCCCGACCGCCGGCTCGGCGAGGAGATCGTCGCGTTCGTCCAGCTCGGCCCGGGCGCGGACGTCTCGGCGGAGGCACTTGTCCGGTTCGGGCGGGAGCGGCTCGGGCCGCTACGGTACCCGCGTGAGGTGCGGATCGTCCCGGCGATCCCGCTCACCAGCATGCTCAAGACAGACCGGGCAGCCCTGCGGACGATGCTCACGCCGTCAATTCCGCCGGCTCCGTCACCGGCTGCATCTCCGGCGGCTCCGCTGGAGCCGTCAGCGCACGGCTCGTCACCCTCGTCGCCCCTGTCGCCAGGGGATTCCGACTCCGTCGCGTGGCACGGCGGGCCTGTTGGACCAGCGCCGCGAGTTTCGTCGTAGGGTGAGGTTGGCTGAACCTTCCACTAACGTAAGGGTTGTTCGTCTCCCATGGTGCGGTTGCCGCTCAACGGAGTTTTCTCGCCCCCGGGTCGCCTGACGGGCCGGGCGGCCGTGGTGACCGGTGCCTCCAGCGGCATCGGTCACGCGATCGCGCTCGACCTCGCCGCCGCCGGGGCATCCGTCCTGGCCACGGGGCGGGACGGCGCGGCATTGTCCCAACTCGCGCGCACGGCCGCCGCCGGCCGGGTCGACCTGCGCGTCTTCGCCACCGAGATCACCGACGCCGACGGCCGGGAGCGGCTCGTCGAGACGGCCCGGGCGGAGCTCGGGGAGATCTCCGTGCTGGTCCACTCGGCCGGGGTCTACCACAGTGGTCCGATGACGATGGCGAGTCTCGCCGACCTTGACGATCAGTACGCGGTCAACCTGCGGGCCCCGTATGCGCTGACCCAGCTGCTGCTACCCGATCTCACTCGCACGCTGGGCGACATCATCTTCGTCAACTCCACCCAGGGCCTGTCGGCGAGCCCGGAGGTCGGCCAGTACGCCGCGACGAAGCACGCGCTGCGCGCGATCGCGGACAGCCTGCGCGGCGAGCTGGGGCCGAAGGGGCCGCGGGTCTGCACCATCCTGCCTGGTCGGACGGCCACCGCGATGCAACGGAAGATCTTCGAGACGGAGGGTCGGGACTGGGATCCCGAGGCCCTCATGCAGCCCGAGGACGTCGCGGCGATGGTGCTCTCGGTCGTGGAGCTGCCGCGTCGCGTCGAGGTGACCGACATCGTGATGCGACCGGCCCAAAAGGTCTCCTGATTCGGCGAGAGCATATTGTTCTCCGGGTTCGGTGCGAATTACGCGGGAATTCCACGAGGATTTCCGCGGCGGTGCCGCCTCAACGGCTGGTTGGCCGTGACGGCAACCGTTGGTGAACGTCCCACGGATTCAAAGGGAGCTCCCCGCGGGGGTGCGAGGCTTGCTGCGCTGACCCCGCAACGACAGGAGTTCCCATGTCCAGAGCGGCCAGGATCCTTGGCGCTCTCGCGGTCGCCGCCGCAGCTTTGCTGGGCACGTCGACCGCCGCCTCCGCGGCGACACATGAACCCGTTATCTTCGTCTACGGATTCAACGGATCGACATCCACCTGGACCGACATGGTCGCCGACTTCCAGGCCAACGGCTGGTCCTCGTCCGACCTGGTCGTGTTCACCTACGATTCGCACCAGTCGAACGTGACGACCGCGAACCAGCTGGCCGCCACAATCTCCTCCGTGCGCAGCGCGACCGGCGCGGCCAAGGTGGACCTCGTCACCCACTCCATGGGCGCGCTGTCCTCGCGCTATTACCTCAAGAACCTCGGCGGGACGTCCGTCGTCGACGACTTCGTGTCGCTGGGTGGCCCGAACCACGGGACCAGCACCGCGACCCTGTGCGGATGGCTCTACACGGCCTGCTCGGAGATGAGTCCTGGCTCGTCCTTCCTGAACACCCTGAACTCCGGTGACGAGACGCCGGGCGCGGTCAACTACCGTACGTGGTGGTCGTCCTGCGACGACGTCATCAATCCGGATTCCAGCGTCGCCCTCTCGGGTGCCACGAACACCGCCGCCGGCTGCCTCGGCCATTCCGAGCTGCACGACGACAACACCGTGGCCAGTCAGGTCAGAGCCTTCATCGGCTGAGCCAGGCTGAGCCGGGCTGAGCCGCCGAGCGGGCGGCTCACGAGCGATCCTGGTCCGGTGTGTGCGAACGTCCCGGGAACGGGTACGCCGAGCGCACCATGAATGGTCACGATCCGGCACGCACCCGGTTGGCGGGCTGGTTGCGCCGTCTGCCGCTGCAACGCCGTAACCGCGATAGCCCCGCCCCGCCTCCCACGCCACCGCCTCCTCCCATGCCTGAGGAGGCGGTGGTGGCGGACACCGCCCGCCCCGATCCGCCGCGGGACGACGAGAAACACCACGAACACCACGAGGAACACGAGGAACACGCAGAGCTGGACGATCTGCTGCGGGCGGTGGCCCGGAAGGGCTTCGGGTTCGCCGAGCTGCGCCCCGGCCAGCTCGAGGCGATGCGGGCCGTCACCGCCGGCCGGGACACGCTGTGCGTCCTGCCGACCGGGGGTGGCAAGTCGGCCGTTTACCAGATTCCGGCCCTGCTCATCGCGGGGCCGACCGTGGTCGTCTCGCCGCTCATCGCGCTGCAGCGTGACCAGGTGCGCGGGCTCACCGAACGCCTGGGCGGCCTGCTGGACGCGGTGCCCGCCGGCCCCGGGACCGCCGCCAGACCCGACGCCGGCCAGTCCGGTGCCGGTCAGCCTGACGCTGACGCGCCCGCGGTGGCGGCGAACTCGCAGAGCGGGCGCGGCGCGGCGCTCGCGGCGATCGACGCCGTCCGCCACGGCCGGGCCGAGTTCCTGTTCCTTGCTCCTGAGCAGCTCGCCCGCGACGACGTCCGGGAGGCGCTTCGCGAGGCGCGGCCCTCCCTGTTCGTCGTGGACGAGGCACACTGCATCTCCAGCTGGGGCCACGACTTCCGCCCCGACTACGCCCGCCTGGGCCAGGTGATCGACGACCTCGGCCATCCGGTGGTCGTCGCGCTGACGGCCACCGCGTCGCCGCCGGTGCGCCGGGAGATAGCCGAGCGCCTGCGGCTCGAGGATCCGGCGGAGATCGTCCGCGGCTTCGACCGCCCGGAGATCACCCTGAGTGTCGAGTCGTTCGTCGACGACGACGAGAAGAAGGCCCGGCTGGTCGAGCGGATCGCCGCCGAGACCAAGCCCGGCCTGGTCTACACGGCGACCCGGCGTGGCGCCGAGGATCTCGCCGCCGAGCTCGCGGACCTCGGGCTCACCGCGAGCGCGTACCACGCCGGGCTACGCGCGGCGCGCCGCCGTGAGGTCGAGGAGGACTTCATGGCCGACCGGTGCGACGTCGTCGTGGCGACGACCGCGTTCGGCATGGGCATCGACAAGCCCAACGTCAGGTTCGTGATCCACGCCGAGGTGGCCGACTCGATCGACTCCTACTACCAGGAGATCGGGCGCGCCGGCCGCGACGGCCAGCCGGCGGTCGCGGTCCTGTTCTACCGGCCCGAGGACCTGGGCCTGCGTCGCTTCTTCGCCTCGTCACGCCCGGACGAGACCGCCCTGCGCCGCGTCGCCGTGCTGCTCGGCCACGCCGAGGAACCGGTGAGCGCGCGCGCCCTGGCCGACGCCGCCGGGGTCGGCGACACCGCGCTGACCCGCATGGTGGACCTGCTCGAACGGGCCGACGCGGTCACCGTCCACGACGACGGCCGCATCGAGCGCAGTGCCGGTGCGCCGGAGCCCGAGCAGGCCGCGCGCCGTGCCGTCGAACTGGCCGCGGCACGGGTCGAGTTCGAGCGGTCGCGGGTCGACATGATGCGCGGGTACGCGGAGACCCGCGACTGCCGGCGGCGTTACCTGCTCGCCTACTTCGGCGACACGTCCCCCGCGGCCTGCGGGAACTGTGACGTGTGCCGGTCCCGTCTGCCCGGACAGCGGGTGCCGGGCGGCGAGGGCGGGGCCGCGGCCGCCGCCGGTTCCCCGGCGCCGGTGGGCGACAACGAGGCCACGGCGGAGGTCTCGCCGTTTCCGGCCGGGCTGGCCGTCCGCCATGTGCGGTGGGGGCCCGGCCAGGTGATGAAGGAGGACGGCGACCGCATCACCGTCCTGTTCGACGAGGTCGGATACCGCACGCTGTCGGTGGCGGCGGTGACCGAGCGGGGCCTGCTGGTCGTCGCCGACTAGCCCCGCTGTAACGTCACCGCCGGCCCGCGCTGGCCGGTCGTTTCGTCAGCGACCGCGGTGCCCCGCACCGTCGAGGTCAGGCGCGGCCAGTCCGTCCCCGCACGTCGCCGATTGCCGCCGACCTGAGGAGCACCGCTTTCGTGACCGACTTCCGGAACCGGACCGCACTGGTCACGGGGGCCTCGTCGGGGATCGGGGCCGCGTTCGCCGAGGCGCTCGCGGCACGCGGGGCCGATCTCGTGCTCGCCGCGCCGTCCGAGGAGAAACTGCGGCCGGTGGGCGAGCGACTGCGCGCGCTGCACGGGGTGCGGGTGTGGACGGTCCCGGTCGACCTCGCCCGGGAGGACGGCCCGGACCTGCTCGTCGAACAGGTCCGGGCGACCGGGCGCGAGATCGACATCCTGGTGAACAACGCCGGGTTCGGCACCTACGGCCGGTACGAGGAGCTGCCCGCCGACCGTGACCACCGCGAGGTCATGGTGGACGTCGTCGCGGTCGAACGGGTGACGCACCTGCTCCTGCCGGCGATGGTCGAACGGGGGCGGGGCACCGTCGTCAACGTGTCGTCGACGTCGGGGTTCCAGGCCGTCCCGTACATGGCTGTGTACGGGGCGTCGAAGGCCTTCGTGTTGTCCTTCTCGATCGCGCTGTGGGCGGAGTACCGGTCGCGCGGAATCCGGGTGCTGGCGGTGTGCCCGGGGCCGACCGACACGAACTTCTTCGAGGTCCTCGGCCGGCGGATGAGCGCCGGTGGACGGCTGCGCACCACCGACGAGGTCGTCTCGGCCGCCTTCCGCGGCCTCGACCGCGGCCTGCCCTACGTGATCGACGGCCGGCTGAACTACCTGACCTCGAACGCGTCCCGCCTGCTGGGCAGGGGGCTGGTCGCGGGGATCACCGCCCGGACGCTCCGGCCGCGCGGGCACGGGTGACCTGCTCGCCGTCCTGCTCCGCCAGCGCCAGCCGGGCGACCAGCTCGTAGGAGCGGATCCGGTCGGCGTTCGAGTGCACGTTCGTGACAATCATGAGCTCGTCGGCCTCGGTCGCCTCGAGCAGGGCGTTCAGGCCGTCCCGCACGGTCTCCGGGCCGCCCACGATGTGCGAGGACGTCGCCGCCTCCGCCACATCGCGCTCCTGCGGCGTCCAGGGGTGGGCGGCGGCCTCCTCGGGCGTGGGGAAGGCGCCGGGCCGTCCCATCCGCAGGCGCAGCATCGTCAGGCGGGTGGGCCCGGCGAGCCACTGGGCCCGCTCGTCGTCCTCGGCGCACAGGACACCGGCGGCGACCATCGCGTACGGCCGCTCCCGCCCGGGCGACGGCCGGAACGAGTCGCGGTACAGCCGCAGCGCGGGCAGCGTGCCGGCGGAGCTGAAATGGTGCGCGAACGCGAACGGCAGGCCGAGGATTCCGGCGACCTGGGCGCTGTAGCCGCTCGAGCCGAGCAGCCAGATCGGCGGTGTCTCCGCCCGCGGGTACGCCTCCACACCGCGCAGTGGGTGCCCACCGGGGAACGACCCACCGGAGAGGAAGGTCGTCAGCTCGGCGAGCTGGTCGGGGAAGTCGTCCGCGGACATCGACCCCGGGCCGCGGCGCAGGGCACGCGCGGTGTTCTGGTCGGTGCCGGGCGCACGGCCGATGCCGAGGTCGATGCGGCCGGGGAAGAACGCGCCCAGGGTCCCGAACTGCTCGGCGATCGTGAGCGGGGCATGGTTGGGCAGCATCACCCCACCCGAGCCAACCCTGATGGTGGACGTCGCCGCGGCCACCTGGCCCATCAGGATGGTCGTCGCGGAACTGGCGATGCCCGGCATGCCGTGGTGCTCGGCCAGCCAGTAGCGGGTGAAGCCGAGATCCTCGGCCCGCCGGGCCAGCTCAAGGCTGCCCCGCACGGCCTCGCCGGCGGAGACACCCGTGCCCACCGGCACCAGGTCGAGGACGGACAGCGGCACCGGTCTCATCAGGCTCACCCTTGCGCCAACCGCCCCACCGGTGCCCGTCTTCCCACCAGGGCTCCGCTTTCCCCGTCGGGCTCGGCTCTTTCCGCCGGGGCTCGGCTCTCCCCATCAGGGCTCGGCCGGCGACGGCGCCGTTGGCGCCGAAGTGCCTGGACGGCCCGCCGTGGAACGGGAGGATGGCAGGCATGGGCGCATACCGGCGGGCGTACGAGCAGGAGCGGACCGACCCCGAGGCCTTCTGGGCCGCGGCCGCGCGGGAGGTCGAGTGGACCCGTCCCCCGGAGCGGATTCTCGACGCGAGCGCACCGCCGTTCTACCGCTGGTTCCCCGACGCCGAGCTGAACACCTGCGCCAACGCCCTGGACCGGCACGTCGCCGCCGGTCGCGGGGACGCGCTCGCCCTGGTCTACGACTCACCGGTCACCGGGACGTCCCGCCGGTACACGTTCGCGCAGCTCACCGACGAGGTGGCCCGGGCCGCCGGCGCGCTCGCCTCGCTCGGAGTCGGCCGCGGCGACCGTGTCATCGTCTACCTGCCGATGATCCCCGAGGCGGTCGTGGCGATGCTGGCGTGCGCCCGCCTCGGCGCCGTCCACTCGGTGGTCTTCGGCGGGTTCGCCGCCCCGGAACTCGCCGCCCGCATGGACGACGCCCGCCCGAAGGTCGTGGTCAGCGCGTCCTGTGGCATCGAGCCGACGCGGCTCGTCCCCTACAAGCCGATGATGGACGCGGCGATCGAGCTGGCCGTCCACAAGCCGGCCGGGTGCCTCATCGTGCAGCGCGAGCAGCACCGCTGTGATCTCGTGACCGGCCGCGACCACGACTGGGACGCCCTCGTCGGCTCCGCGCCCCCGCTGGCCCCGGTGCCCGTCGCGGCCACCGACCCGCTGTACATCCTCTACACTTCCGGGACGACCGGGCGGCCGAAGGGCATCGTCCGGGACAACGGCGGCCACGCGGTGGCGATGTCCTGGTCGATGCGCAACGTGTACGGCATCGGGCCGGGGGACGTGATGTGGGCGGCCTCCGACATCGGCTGGGCGGTCGGCCACTCGTACACGGTCTACGCGCCGCTGCTGGTCGGCGCCACGACGGTGCTCTACGAGGGGAAACCGGTCGGCACCCCCGACGCCGGGGCCTTCTGGCGGGTGATCGCCGACCACGGGGTGAACGTGCTGTTCACCGCGCCCACCGCGATCCGCGCGATCAAGAAGGAGGACCCGGCGGCCGAGCTCGTCGGCCGGTACGACCGCACCACCCTGCGGGCGCTGTTCCTGGCCGGCGAGCGGCTGGACCCGGCCACCTACGAATGGGCCTCGGGCGCGCTCGGCCTGCCCGTCGTCGACAACTGGTGGCAGACCGAGACGGGATGGCCGATCTGCGCGGCGCCGCTCGGGCTGGAGCCGCTGCCGCTCAAGGCGGGGAGCCCGTCGGTGCCGATGCCGGGATACGACGTGCGGGTCCTGGACGCGGCGGGCGAGGAGGTCCCGCGCGGCACCGAGGGCGCCATCTGCATCCGCCTGCCGCTGCCGCCCGGCTCGCTGCCGACGCTGTGGGAGGACGACGAGCGTTACGTCGCCTCGTACCTCTCGGCCTTCGACGGGTACTACCTGACCGGCGACGGCGGCTACGTGGACGACGACGGCTACCTGTTCGTCCTGGGCCGCACCGACGACGTCATCAACGTGGCCGGGCACCGGCTCTCCACCGGATCGATGGAGGCGGTGCTGGCGGCCCACCCGGCGGTGGCGGAGTGCGCCGTCGTCGGCGTCGCCGACCCGTTCAAGGGCCAGGTGCCCCGCGGGCTCGTGGTGATGAAGAGCGGAACGGAGATCACGCCGGACGTACTGGCCGCCGAGCTCGTCGCGCGGGTCCGCGCCGAGATCGGGCCGGTCGCCTCGATGCAACGGGTGGACGTCGTCGCCGCCCTCCCGAAGACCCGCTCCGGCAAGATCCTGCGCCGCACCATGCGCGAACTGGCCGACGGCCGCTCACCGGCGATCCCCTCCACCATCGAGGACGCCGCGGTGCTCGACGCCCTGCGCCCCGTCCTCCTCCCGGACACCTGATCGAGCCCGGGGAAACTGCCAGACACCTGACCAGGTCGGGCGATGCTGTGGGAGGCCTGATCGGGTCAAGCGAGGTTGTCGGTGGCCTCCAGGTGGTCGACGTAGGCGTCGGCGATCTCGTCCAGCTCGTCCGGCGGGAAGCCGAGGTTCCTGCGTATCGCGCGGCGCCCGATCAGCAGCAGGTGGAGCATGTAGACCGGGATATCCGCGTCCTGGCAGCGGTGGAAGCCCATCGTGAACCAGGTGAGCGCCTCCTGCTGCCGGCCGTGCTCCGCGAGTGTCTCCGCCACCGCCGCGTACACATCCGGATTCGTGGAGCGGCTCGACTTGATCTCGGCGCGCAGCGTCGTGGCCTCGGCCTCGTCGCCCTTGCGCACGAGCGCGTCATGCAGCCAGACCCGCGGGTCGATGTCCGCCACGCCGGCTGCCGCGTCATCCGTCGCGTCATCCGCCGCCGGGTCATCCGCCGCCATGGCGGCCGCTGCCGCGGCGGCCACCGAACCGGCGGCCGCTGTGTCGTTGGCGACCACGGCAGCGCGGTAGCAGCGCACCGCCTCGTCCCAGTCGTCGGCGAGGCCGTACTGGCCGCCGGCGTGGACCAGCAGCATCGACGCGCTGACCTGGCCGTGGAGCTCAGGCCGCGCGGCGAGATCCTCGAACTGTGCCGCGGCCTGCTGGTGGCGGCCGTCGCCCGCGGCCTCGATGACGATCTCGTCCAGGTCATCCTCGGTGAGGATGTCGTCCTCGGTGAGCGTGCGCATGACGGCCATTGTTCTCCGCCCGCCGCCCGTCCCGGACGGCCGGGGATGAGGAGGCCACAGGGGGGCGCAGACGCCGCCGGACCATCGGGTTCCGGGCTGGTTCGGCGGGGTAGCAGGCTGCGGTGACCAGTATTCCGCCCGAGAAACAGCCGGGGCCGGTCGCGTTCGTGCTCGGCGGCGGCGGCGTCCTGGGCGCCGCCGAGGTGGGAATGCTCGACGCGCTCCTGGCCGCGGGCGTCCGCCCCGACCTGGTCGTCGGGACCTCCGTGGGCGCCATCAACGGTGCCGTGGTCGCCGCCGACCCGTCCAGAGCCGCGATCGGGCGGCTGACCGAGCTGTGGGCCGACCTGGGCAGCTCGGACGTCTTCGCCGGCGGGCCGGCCAAACGGCTGGCCACCGTCGTCCAGCACGGCTACCTGCACTCGAACGTGCCGCTGCGCCGGATACTGAAGGCGAACCTGCCGTCCTCCTTCGAGCGGCTGGCGGTGCCCTTCCAGTGCGTGGCGGCCAGCGTCGAACGTGCGGCCGCGCACTGGTTCGACCGCGGCCCGCTCGTCGACGCCGTCCTGGCGTCGTGCGCGGTGCCCGCGCTGCTACCCCCGGTCAAGATCGGGGACGAGCACTTCGTCGACGGCGGCCTCATCGACAGCACTCCCGTGGGCCGGGCGGTGACGCTGGGCGCGCGAACGGTCTACGTCCTGCACGTCGGGCGGATCGAGCGGCCGCTGCGCCCCGGCCGCTGGCCGTGGGAGGCCGGCCTCGTGGCCTTCGAGATCGCCCGCCGCCGCGGCTTCGCCGACGCGATGGCCGCCCTGCCGGCGGATGTCGCCGTCCACCTGCTGCCGATCGGTGACGCCACCGGAGTACCACTGGTCGGGCTGCGATACCGGTCCCCCTCCGGGGTCCGCCGCCGGATCGAACGCGCCCGCCAGGCCACAGCCGACTACCTCGACCTCCTGGCGGCCCCCGGCACCCGAGGCCTGGGCGCCGCGAAGACCCCGGCCACGCCGGGCCGCGCCCCCGACGGTGACCGCGGCCCTCGACCGGATCCCGACCGCGGCCGAAGCGTCGCCCCCGAGCCTCGCCGTGGCCTTGTCGTGAACAGCGACGGCGATCGTTCGGGGCGTGAGGCGTGAGAGTGCCACCAAGGGCGATCCGCCGCCTCGTGATCGATCCCCTGTTCATCCCGGTCGCGGTGGGCGGCGCGGTGCTCGGTGTCCTGGTGACTCTGCTCGGCCTGCTCAGCGCGCCCGTCGACCGCCGGCTACGGCTGTCCCGGGTGGCGGCCCTGGCCGGGGCCTACCTCGCCGCCGAGGCCGTTGTGATCGTGAGCGGCTTCGGGTTGTGGCTGGCCCGGCCGCTGCTCCGCGCCAGGTGGGAGAAGGTCAACCTGCGGCTGCTGCGCGGCGTCCTGCGGTTTGTCGTCACTGCCGCCGGGCGGCTGGTCGCGTTCCGCCTGACCGTCCGCGAACCGCCGGCGGGCACTGTGGACTGCGCCGGCCGCCCCGTCCTGGTCGCCAGCAGGCACGCCGGGGTCGGTGACTCCTTCGCGCTGGTCCATCTGCTGCTCGACCGCTACCAGCGCACGCCGCGGGTCGTGCTCCTGGCGAGCCTTCAGCTCGACCCGGCGATCGACATCCTGCTCGGCCGGCTGGATGCCTGCTTCCTGCGCACGGAGGGCGCCGACCCGACGGCACCCGCTCGGGTTCACGACCTGGCCACCAGGCTGACGTCCCGCGATGCCCTCGTCATCTTTCCCGAGGGGGCGAACTTCACCGCGCGGCGCCGCCGGCGGGTGATCCGCGGGCTGCGGCTGCGCGGCCAGTCGAGCCGGGCCGCGGTGGCCGAGAACCTCGCCCACGTGCTGCCGCCCCGCCCCGCCGGCGTGCTCGCCGCGCTGGACGCGCGAACCGTGGGGGGAACGGCCGTGGTCGCCCACACGGGGCTGGACCTCCTGGTCACGCCGGGCCTCGTCTGGCAGGCCCTGCCGTTGACGGCCCCGATGGAGCTGCGCTGGTGGTGGTTCCCCGCGGACGAGCTGCCGCCCACCGGAACGGAGCGCGCGGACTGGTTGACCATGAACTGGGCAGTGGTGGACGCCTGGATCGACTCCCGCCGCTCCCCGAACCCCCTCCCGACGTCCTCGGACTCCTGACCGCCCTCTCGGTCAGGAGGAGCTCGGGAGGGCGCACGGCCTGCCGGTTCCGGCGGCGCCAGGCACACCACGACCGCGGGAATCGTTCAGCTCGTCTCGATCGGCTCAGTCATACCGAGGCCCGCCAGTGGTGGGATGACATGGACCGCGGCAACAGCCTGCAGACCCGAGGCCTTCTCGTCCTGCGATTCCCCGGTTTCACTGTCCTGAATGATCCCTGCCGCGTGGCGGCAGCCATCGCCCAGGCCCTGCGCTCTCGCGGCTGGACCGCCCTCTACCACCCCTGCCCCAGCTGCCACCCCCCCGAACTCGAGGCTTTCAGGCCGTCCGAAAGAATGTGTGGCGGGGGGGGGGGGGGGGGGGGGGACCCCCCCCCCCCCCCCCC
>NZ_CASGGV010000306.1:0-45022 GCF_949319125.1 Frankia sp. Hr75.2
GGTCCCCCGGACCCGTCCAACGGCCACAGCGGATGGAACCTGAACGCCTTCTTCGGGCCCGGTCGGCCTTCTCCTCGTTCGAGTACGTTGTCAGCAACATGCCTTCCGGACCACCGATCAGTGGCTCCTCGGGCCACTCACCTGGTCGGGCCAGATCTCGTCGCACCAGAACAGTTGGCCAAGGTCTGCGGAGCCCCACATGTCCGGCCAGCGCGAGCGACGAATCCGGACGGCCACAGCAGTCAGCGGGCCCGCGGCGGGAACCCGGCGGGGGCATCGGGTCCGCGGGGGAGGCGTTGGGGATTGGCCCGCCCTCCGGTCGGACGGAGTCACCGACCCAGGCATAGCGGTGCCCGGCCGACTCAGTTGGCCGCGCCGACCGGGCCGAGGCGCGTCAGGTGATGCGCCGGACAGGCGTTGTGCCGGAAATTCAGTGCCAGGAATTAAGCGGCTCGGCGACGTTTCCCGTGAATCATCCGCGGCTCGCGACTGAAGGCTTCGGGCAGTCGGAGTAGACCGTGACCGAACCGGTCAGCCGGAACCGCCAGCTCTCACCGGGGCACCAGCCTTCATCCCGCAACGCCGCCAGCCCCGGAGCCATCGCGGCCGCATCGATATCGAAGACGAAGACGACGAGACGTCCGGGTCGGCGAGGCCTCTCCAGCTGCACAGCAAGTGGCACCAGCCGGCCCACGGAATCACGGAGGCCGGGATCGACGAAAACGGTCTCCGCACGGACCACCCGGGGCGGCTCGGTCCTGGAGGTGGTTCCGGCGCCGGTCCCGCCCGCGGCGGTTCCGGGGGCACGCTCCACGCGGGGCCGGGGGAGACCTTCGGGCGCCTGGGGGGCGTCCGTGCTGACTTCCATCGCGTAGATCCAGCCTGGGCGGGCGAGCCGGCCGCCGACCACGACAAGATCCCCGGGACGAACCAGCCGCCGGGTGGCCACCGCCGCGTCCACCATGAGGTCGAGGCCGCGCATCCGATCCCGCCGCTCCCAGACGAGCCTGTCACCGGACACAGCACCCGACAGCGCCACGCCCGCCGCGAGGACCACGAGCAGGATCACCGCCACCACACCGCTCGCATCGACCACGCACCGGGCGGCCGGGGTGCGCCCGACATCCAGGACACGCGGGACGAGCGGATCGGCGGGACTATCCGGGTGATCCGGAACGGCCGTCACGTCGGCGGCGTCGGTGACCTCCGGGTCTCGCGATGTGCGGGGGGCCGGCACGGCACCCGAACAGCGGACGGCGTGCCAGGCCCGACCCGCCCGGCGGGCGGCGAGGCGGATGACGCGATCCCCACCAACCACGACGACCAGGATGAACATCGGCACGACGAACTGGTTCGTCCTCGTCGGCCCGAACGGCCAGAAGCGGGCGGCGCTCGCGCCCAGCATGAGCAGCTCCGCCCCGGCGAGAGCGCCGAGCACGCGGCGGCCGTCCGACCGGCGGGCGAGCGCGGCGGCGCCAATCGCCCCGAGCAGGACGATCACGGGGGCCAACAGCCCCGGCAGGTACACCGGAAGATCGACAAATCCGGGCACCAGACTGGGATCGAACTGGTCGATCCCAGGCGGTGAGCCGGTGCCGAACCGCCACAGCTGTTCGGCGACGAAACTCACGGCCTGCCAGGGGTTCCGCCCGGCCAGGAACTGCGTGTCCCAGTAGCCCCCGGCGCGCTGCGCGGACTGGTGGCCGATGAAGAGAAGCGTGTGCGCGGCGACGAGCACCACACTCGGCAGCGTCTCGGTGATCCTCCGCCGCCGGTCCGGGCCGGGCAGGACGTCCATCACCGCGAGCGGAATGACGAGAAAGATCGCCGGGACGGAGAACAGGGAGATCGCGCCAGCTGCCGTCCGGCGGACGAGACGACCACGGTCAACCGAGCCGAGACGGACGGGCGGACGGACGTCCCCGCCGCTGTGAACACCGCCGGCTCCGAAGCCGATTCCGGAACCGGGCGCCGGGCCAAGCCACAGCAGGACGACGGCGACCGCGGCAAGGGTTTCGATCGTGTACGGCTTGAGCTGGGTGGCGAGGTCGAGGAAGGTCGCGTTCAGGCAGAGCCAACACACCGCGAACAGGGCGGCCACGGTTCCGGAGAACCGCCGGGTGAGAACGGCCGTCAGCGCGCCGAGCGCCGGCAGCGCGGCGAAGCCCGGCAGCCGCAACGCCCAGCTGTGCCAGCCGAACAGATCCCCGGAGAGCCGGGTGACGCTCAGCCATCCCAGGGCCGACGGCGTGTTCGCGGCGGCCAGCTCAGACCACAGGGTGCCCACCGGCTCACTGACGAAATGCCCGCGCCAGATCTCGTCGTACCAGAATGGTCGGTCGAGGTAGGCGCGCAGCAGCACCACGAGAGCGATGAGCGCGAGCGCGACGAATCCCGGCAGCCACAGCCGCGACCAGGCCCACTGTCGCGGCCGAGCCCTCCGGGCCCACCGCCGCGGCTGAGCCCGGAGTCGCAGCCAGCCCCATGGCCGGGCCCGGGGAGGGAGGTCAGCGGACGCGGAATCCCGCTCCAGCAGCGCGGGCCCGCTCGCCGCGGACGGGTGTTCGCCGATACCGCCGAGGTCAGCCGGCCCACCGAACCCACCGAGCTCGGCGGCGATGGTCACGGGCGTCGTGGTCGGTTCCGGTGGCGGCCCGCCCACTCTCGGCAGCACCACTGGCGCCCTCGTTCCCCTCGCCGTGCATCCGACGTCCAGGGCAGCGGACGCCCACGGCATCACGGCCGCGCACGGTGTCAGAACCGTGCGCGAGCGTCAGATCCGCGGTCGGTTCCCTGCCCCGGACAAGCTCCGGCGACGGTACACGGCCGTCAGTCAGGCAGAACGACGACCCGGCGGGTGGGCTCCTCGCCCTCGGACTCGCTGCGCACGCCGTCGATCGTGGCGATCACGTCGTGCACGACCTTGCGCTCGAAGGGCGTCATCGCGGCCAGCTTCTGGGGCTCGCCGGTGTCGACGACCCGCTCCGCGGCGTTGGTCGCGACCTTCCGCAGCTCGATGCGGCGACGGGCGCGGTGACCGCCCACGTCGAGCATGAGCCGGCTGCGGACACCCGTCTTCTGCAGCACGGCGAGCCGGGTCAGCTCCTGCAGCGCCTCGAGGGTCTCACCGCCGGGCCCGATCAGCTTGTCCAGCCCGTCCCCGACCACGGCGACGACGGCACGCCCGCCCTCGACGTCGAGATCGAGGTCGCCGTCCATGTCGACGATGTCGAGCAGGCCCTCGATGTAGTCGGCCGCGATCTCGCCTTCCTGCTCGAGGTCGGCGAGCCGGCGCTCGTCGGAGCCGTGCGAGCCGTTCGAGCTCGTGGTGTCCTCGACCGCGGTCGTGTCGGCCCCGGCCGTCGGGCCGTCCTCGTTGGCCTCGTTGGCCTCGGGTCCTTCCACGGCCAGGTCAGGTGCCGAACCGGTCATCAGCGTTACTCCAGGGGAAAGGGGGCGGCGATGCCGAGCGTACGGGACGTCCGGGCGCCGCGGGGTCAGCGCGGCGGTTACGGGGGGCAACCGCCCGGGACGAACCGGGGCGTCCAGGCCGGACGGGCCGTCCAGCCCGGACGATGCCTGTGGTCGGGACCGGGACCGATGCCGGGCCAGGCCTCCAGGCGGCGACCGGGCGCTTGGCCGGGCGCGGCAACCGCCAGCTCATCAGCGACGCCCGCCCGGTCGCTTGCCCTTCCCCCGGCGCTTGGCCGGCCGCGACCCACCGGGGGCGCGGCGCATCCCCGCGGGAACCGGCGGCGGAGTGGATCGGGAGGCGCCCTCCGACTCCGCGACACCGTTCGACCGGGACGTGCCCGCTGCCGCCGTCGCCGAACCGGGGGTGGTTTCCCGGCCGGAGTCCGCGATCTCGCTCGTGGCGGCCGCCTTCCCCGCGCCGCCGGCGGCCTCGGCCGTCGTGGCCTTGGGTGTCGTGGCCTTGGGTGTGGCCTTCGATCCGGCTGCCTTGGCCGGGGTCTTCGGCTTGCTGGCGGACGAGCCGGATCGGGAGCGGGTTCCGGGCGGGGCGCTCGACACTCGCTCACCGGAGCCGACAGAGACCCCCGAACCGGAGTCTCGCCCGTTCTCACCCGCCGCCTGGCCGCCAGCGCCGGAATCCGCGCCCTTCGTCAGGGACGTCGTGGCGGGACGGGGACGGCTCTTCGACTTCGCGCCCGCGCGGGCACCCGGGGCAGGCCGGGAGACGGCGGCACCGTCAGTCGGCGCCGTCCGGGCGCCGGGCACCTTGCCGCCCGCACCGAGCGGCTTGATCGGCGGCATCTTCTTGATGACGAAGAACTGCTGCCCCATGCTCCACAGGTTCGTGGTCAGCCAGTACAGCAGCACGGCGATCGGGAACTGGAATCCGAAGATCGCCAGCATGAGCGGCGAACCGTACAGCAGGATCTTCTGGACCATCGCCTGCTGCGGATCGACCGGCCCGGTCCGCGCCATGATCTGACGCTGGGTGAGGAAGGTCGTCGCCCCCATCAGGACGATCAACACGATCGCGAGGATCTTGACGTTCGTCCCGTTCGCGCCCAGGAAGTCCAGCGAATCCTGGGACGAGCCGAACTCGCTCGACAGCGAGATACCCCAGAGCTTCGCCTCGGCGATCTGCTCCACCTGGTCGGCGGACAGACCGACCCGTGGGCGCCACACCAGCGAGCCGCCGGGGCCCTCGTTCATCGGAGCGAGGTGGGTGAAGACGTGGAACAGCGAGATGAACAGCGGGATCTGCAGGAGGATCGGCAGACAGCCGAGCAGCGGATTGCCATGCTCCTTCTGGAGCTTCATGATCTCCGCTTGCATCTGCTGCTTGTCGTGCCCGTACTTCTCCTTGATCTCCTTGATCCGGGGCTGCATCATCTGCATGGTCCGCTGGGACTTCACCTGCTTGACGAACAGCGGGAAGATCAGAATGCGGACGGCGATGACGAGCAGGATGACCGACAACGCCCACGCGAAGAAGCTGTCCGCGCCGAAGATCGGCCCGAGACCCCTGTGGAAGAAGACGATCGCGTTCGCCGCGAGATGATAAAGCGGATCCAACACCAGACTGTCTCCTCACACCCGCGTTCCGCGACGGGAACCGACGATCTCGGAACGCGTCCCCCGGTGGAGGGACGCAGTGCCATGCCCGTGCCTCGTACCCGAGTCGACGGCGCCCACCGGACCCGAGGCCGTCCGGCACCGATCGGTGCCGGGATCGACGGACCCTCCGGGCGCCTCACCGGGCACCGGGTCGTAACCACCCGCGGAAAGCGGCTGGCAGCGCAACAGCCGGCGGATGGCCAACAGGCCACCGATGACGCCGCCGTGGCGGGTCACCGCTGTCAGCGCGTAGGCACTACAGGACGGCTCGAAGCGGCAACAGCCCGCGTTCCGCCCCGACCAGCCGGCCCGGTAGACCCTGACCGCCGCGACGAGGATCCAGGCCAGCGGGCCCCGCACCGCGTCACCGGACGTCCTGGCCAGCGTGGCGAACCTGGCGGACGCCGCGAGGGCGACGAAAACGAGATCGACGAACGCCAGGACGGCGACCGCGATGCCCACGCCGGCGACCGCGCTCATCCCGACCGCGCCGATCGCTGGGGGCGCGGGGAACGGACGGTACGAAAGGCGGAGTCGAGTGAACGGCCGAGATCGGCCGACGACGAACCCGCCGCATCGGGTAACGCCCTGATCAGGACAGCGGTTCCCGGTGGCAGCGAGGACAGCCGTGAGCGCGTCTGCTCGCGCAGCCGCCTGCGGACGCGGTTACGCACCACCGCGTTACCCACCCGGCGGCCGACGACGAACCCGGCTCGAGGCGGGCCGTCCACATCGGTTTGCACGCTGTGGACAACGATTGACCCTGCCCGAACGCGCCGGCCGGAGCGCCCGACAAGGGCGTGTTCCTGCCTGGTACGAACTCGGGAGCCCCGGGGGAGCATGACTGACGGCGGCGGGCGCGCTCACTCCGCCGTCAGGCGGAGAGCTGGCTGCGGCCCTTACTGCGACGGCCGGACAGGATGGCGCGGCCCGCGCGGGTCCGCATCCGGAGCCGGAACCCGTGGGTGCGGGCCCGCCGGCGGTTGTTCGGCTGGAAGGTGCGCTTACTCACGTGAGAACTCCGGAGACACAGGCGGGTGGGAAACCGGCTGGACGCCGGTCGTGGCTGGAACCTTGGTGACGGGACCAGAACCCGGGCGACCGACCGCCAGGAGCCCTCAGCCGAGGAGACCTGTCGCCGGAGCCCACGTCCGTGAGGTCAGGCCCGCGAGATCAGGCCCAGCACAAAGCCAGGCCCACGAGCCGACCGCCGCCGTGGTTCGCCCTAGCCTACACACGATGCCACCAACGCCGGCTCCGTCCGGACCACAGGCCACGACAAGGTTGCCGGACGGACACCGTGGGGGCACCCTGGATCGGGTGCCCCGGGACGGCTGTTAACGTCTGACTCTCTGTCCACAACCCGGTCCGTGAACCGCCTGCCACTCCTCCGACCACGCGGACTCCATGGGCGGACGCTGGCGGACTCCACAGGCAGGGGACCACGCGGGTGGGGGCACCATCACCGACCGGTCTCGCCGGCGCACCCCCTAGAGTGGTCCGCCCAGTGGTCCGCGCGGCTGTCGTCCACTTCGTGGGCCGGTCGCCGACGCCACGCCGGATGCGGTGTCATGTCCATGCACAGGTTGTGGACGACGATGTGGAGAACCGCCTTCGGAGGAGCAGCACGCCGCCCGCGCGCCCGGCGGGTCCGGTGCCCTCACGCCGGGGGTCCACGTCCATCGACCGCGGCGACACGGAACAATCCTCGGCTACACAACAGCCGCGCATCCTGTCACCATCACCCTCTTAACCACCGGGAACCTCTCGACCACCAGCGCACGAACCGGACACGAACCAGACTTGAACCACCGGCGGCACCCGTCCCCGATCAGCCCGCCCGACAGCGTCGTCGGCCGATGGCCGCGTCCACCCGAGCGGCCAGGTCCCGCCGGCACGGCGGCGCCGCCGGCACGGCACTGTCGTCGGCACAGCACCACCACCTGGTCGGGCACCGCACCACCGGCCGGAACCGCCCCACCGCCGGTCGGCAGTGTCGCCGGCCCGACACAGCTGACGCCCACCGACGCAAAGTGACCACAGTGCCAGCCAGCGACTCCGGCTCCCGGCGGTCGTGTGGTCCCGCCCGAGAGCCACGAAGAGCCACAAGGAGCCCCCCTGTGACCGACCTCAGCGCCGACTCCGTCGCCGGTCAGCCGTCCCGGGGAGCCGCGCCCACCTCGGAGCCGGACCTGTCGGCGGTGTGGGAGCAGGCAGTGGCGGGCGTCGCGGACGGGACGCTCTCCGGCCAGCAGCGCGCGTGGCTGAGGCTGACCCGTCCACTCGGCCTCGTCCAGGACACCGCGCTGCTCGCCGCGCCGAACGAGTTCACGAAGGACCTGCTCGACTCCCGGCTGCGACCGTTCCTCTCCACCGCGTTGTCCACGGCCTACGGCCGGGAGATCCGGGTCGCGGTCACCGTCGAGCACACGCCGGACCCGGAACCGATGACCGGTCCCCTCACTCTCCCGGGCACCGACCCCGGCGGCGGCCCCCGCTCGCTACTCGGAACCGGCCACGAGCTCCGGCCGGGGGAGGAACACCGAGGCGAGGACCGCCGGAGCGAAGATCGTCTCGACGGACGTCTCGAGGGTCGGGTCGACGGGGCGCCCCCCGGGCGGATGGCCCCGGGCCTGGGCCGCGACCCGTCGCCTCGCCCGTCCGAACCAGCCCGACTCAATCCCCGCTACCTGTTCGAGACCTTCGTCATCGGTGACAGCAACCGCTTCCCACACGCCGCCGCCGTGGCGGTCGCGGAGGCCCCGGCGAAGGCCTACAACCCGCTGTTCATCTACGGTGACTCCGGGCTGGGCAAGACTCACCTGCTGCACGCGATCGGCCACTACACGGTCAAGCTCTATCCTGAGAGCAAGATCAAATATGTGAGCATGGAGGAGTTCACCAACGACTTCATCGCCTCGATCCGCGACGACCGTCAGCTCGCGTTCCAGCGTCGCTACCGCGACATCGACGTCCTGTTGGTGGACGACATCCAGTTCCTCGAGAACAAGGAGCGGACGCAGGAGGAGTTCTTCCACACCTTCAACGTCCTGCACGACACCGAGAAGCAGATCGTCATCAGCTCGGACCGCTCGCCCAAGCAGCTCTCGGCCCTCGAGGACCGCCTGCGCAGCCGATTCGAGTGGGGGCTGATCACCGACGTCACGCCGCCCGACCTCGAGACACGGATCGCCATCCTCTCGAAGAAGGCCGCCACCGAGCGGCTGCCGGTCCCCCCGGACGTCCTCGAGTACATCGCCACACACATCGAGCGCAACATCCGCGAGCTCGAAGGGGCGCTCATCCGGGTCGCGGCCTTCGCCAGCCTGAACAAGTCCCACGTCGACCGCACACTCGCCGAGATCGTGCTGCGCGACCTCATCCCTGACGCGGCCAACCCGGAGATCACCGCCGCGGCCATCATGAACGCCACCGCGGCGTACTTCGGTGTCTCCATGGAGGACCTGTGCGGGACGTCGCGCAGCCGGGTCCTGGTGACAGCCCGTCAGATCGCGATGTACCTCTGCCGTGAGCTCACCGACCTGTCCCTCCCGAAGATCGGCCAGCACTTCGGCGGACGGGACCACACCACCGTGATGCACGCCAACCGGAAGATCCGCGGTCTGATGGCCGAACGCCGGGCGATCTACAACCAGGTGACCGAACTGACCAACCGCATCCGCGCCCAGGCCCGACACGCCTGACTCTCGATCACTCTCGGCACCCTTCGGTGTGCACACTCTGCATCGACTGAGCCGCTTGGCGTAGCGCCCGGGGGCGGCGACGCGTCCGGGGGCGGCTTCATCTTTGATCCCGCTCCGGGGCCGGAATCACGTCCGGGGCGGATTCGTCTCGAGGCCCTGGCTCTGGCCGTGGCACCGTGCCCGGCACGTGCCCGCACACCGAACTCCACCTGCCACGGCAGAAACCGGAGCGACCACTTTGTTCGGGTTGAGGTTCTTGCGCTGCCGGGCCGGGGAGGCCGCGTGGGGGCTTTGACACTTTTGCCGGACTTCTGATTCCGGATTTTCCCGAAACTCCTGGCTCGAACGGCTCCGCGCGCAATGCACAGCGCCGGCTGCCGAATCCTCGCGCGACGTGAGCGACCGGCGCATCGCGCCGGGTCCCAATCCGGTGTTCGCCCGGGATCCGGTGTTCGCCCGGGATTCCGACGCGAATGTGTCAGCCAAGCCCGGCCCGCCGCGACACCCTCGCATCGTCCGACCGTTCCGCTGCGACCACCGAGTCCGACGGAAACCCCCGCAAGACGACATGCAAACCACAACCAACACCGCACGAACCCCGAGCCGCGTCGTGCAGGCCTCGAGCGGCCGGGGAGTCGGCGAGCCGCGGGGACACGGGGACACTGGGCGGGCACAGGGCCGCCGGACACGGGCCGACCGGACACCCGGACACAGCGACACAGGGCCGACCGGACACGGGAGCCGAACCGACACGAACATTCGACGCGCTAGGGCTGGGCGGAGGAAATCCCACAGTCCGGGCCGGCCAGTGCACTGGTGTCCACGCGCGTCCAGGCCCGGGCGCGACTCCGAGTGCACATCGGCGTTCGGGTCCGGTGCTCGTCCAGTGCGCATCCGGCTCCGCGTCCGGGGTTAAGCCTGCGTTCAGGTTCGAGCTCGAGTCCGGTCCGGGCCCGGTCCGAACAGACGTCTGGTCGGAGTCTGAGTCCTGTCCGAGCGGGGGTGCCGATCCGAGTCCGCATCCGAGCGGGGCGTTCTCGGTCGGCGCTGCGAGCGGAGGACCGAGTCGGCGGAGAACGGGTGGGGTGACCGAAACGGTTGAGAGCCCACTGCGTGGCATTCACCCACAGCTTGTGGAAAAGGCTGTGGATAACAGGTGATTCCCGACCTGCGAAGAACCGGAGTCGACCGCTCGAGCGCGGCGGGCCGATCGTCGAGCGGGTTCCAGGCGGACTCCAAGTGGCCTTCGAAGCTGGGGACAGTGGCCTCGTAACCTGTGGGTAGCCAGTGGATGAACGTGTGTACAGCCTGTGTGCATCTGAGGGTCACCTGTGGAATCGATCAAGCCCTGGGGATAAACCCCTTGATCATCCACATCGGCACCCCCAGGATGCGCACAGGGCCTCAGCGGGTCTGACCTGGGAAAACGGCCGTTTTCCACAGTTTCCACAGCCCCTACTACTACTACGAACTAGATCTTCTTCAGAGAGATCAAAACCTCGAAGCAGTAGGAGCTGGGGACAACCTCAAATTTCGATCATGGTGTGGCCTGGCTGCCCGAAACGAGCGCACGGAGCGATGCGGCCGCTGCCCTCGGTCAGCCGCCTCCCCGTCGGGGCATCCCGCGAAACCTCGACCGCCGTCCGGGAGTCGTTCCTCCGCTGCGCGGCACGTGGACGGATCACCAACGCGGGTCCGCACGACCAGCGCCACCGATGCGACCGGTGGCATCAGCGCGACCTGTGTGGCCCCTGGCGAGATGCGGAAGATCACCCCGGACACCCCGGACGCGGGTGACCTTCAGGCGCCACCGCGACGGTCAGCCGTCCGGTCTGCTCGCCGCGGATCTTCGATCCGCCGGTGCGGGGGGTGTGCCCGGTCGTCGAGCCCGGTGTGCCACCCTCGGAACACAGACCACCCACCGCCCGCTCGTGGCGCTCTGGGATGCTGGATCGGGTCAGGCTGGTGCTCGACTGCCCGCTCCCTGCCGACGAGGCGGGCGGCGCGCGTCAGGTGTTCGGCTCGGCGTAGCTATGCCGGTGATGTCAAGTTCCGCGAGCGGCCGTGGGAACGGCCACCGCGGGACGACGGGAGGACATGTCCATGAGGTTCCGCGTGGAACGGGACGAATTCACCGACGCGGTGGCCTGGACGGCCCGCACCCTGCCGAGCCGGGCGACCACGCAGTTGCAGGTCCTGGCCGGCCTGCTGCTCGACGCCACCGGTCCGGCGCTCAAGGTCGCCGCGTTCGACTACGAGGTCGCCGCGCAGGGTGAGCTGGACGCCACCGTCACCGAAGAGGGCCGGGGCCTGGTCAACGGCAAGATGCTCGCGGACATCACCCGCTCCCTGCCCGCGGCGCCGGTCGACGTCCACGTTGACGGCACCCGCCTCGTCGTCGCCTGCGGCAACGCCCGGTTCGCACTACCGATGCTGCCCGTCGACGACTACCCCACCCTGCCGCCGATGCCGGAGATCACCGGGCACATCGAGGGCGCCGCGTTCGGCAGTGCCGTCGCGCAGGTCGCCGTAGCCGCGGGCCGTGACGACACCCTGCCGGTCCTCACCGGCGTGCGTCTCGAGATCGACGGCGACACGCTCACCCTCGCCGCTACCGACCGTTACCGCCTCGCCGTGCGCACGCTCAAGTGGCGCCCTGCGAGCCCCGATGCGTCCGGCGTCGCGCTCGTCCCGGCCCGCACCCTGCTCGACACGGCGAAGAGCCTGTCCGGCTCGGGCGTCGAGGTCGCCGTCGCGCTCGGCACCGGTCCCTCCGGGGAGACGCTCGCCGGTTTCGCCGGCAACACCCGCCAGACCACCACGCGTCTGCTCGAGGGCACCTTCCCGCCCTACCGCAAGTTGCTGCCCGACAGCTCACCGCTGATCGCCCAGCTCGAGATAGCTCCCCTCACCGAGGCGGTCAAGCGCGTCGCGCTCGTCGCGGCCCGCACCGCCCCGGTGCAGCTGACGTTCACCCCCGACCACCTCGTCCTCGAGGCAGGTACCGGCGGCGAGGCCCAGGCGTCCGAGACTCTGCCCGTCACCTATGACGGGCCTGAACTCACGGTCGCCTTCAACCCCGCCTACCTGCTCGACGCCCTCGGCGCGCTCGAGTCCGACATCGTCCGGATCGGGTTCGCCAGCGCCGAGGACGCCGCGCTTGCCGCGAGCAAGCCCGCGATCCTCACCGGCAAGGGCGGCGACGACCAGACCGAGATCCCCGACTACCGCTACCTGCTGATGCCGATCCGACTCAACGGGTGACGTGCATCTCACCCACCTGTCCCTGACCGACTTCCGCTCGTACGCCCGGCTGGACCTCGTCCTCGAGCCAGGTGTCACGACGTTCGTGGGTTCGAACGGTCAGGGCAAGACGAACCTGATCGAAGCGATCGGATTCGTCGCCACGTTGGGTAGCCATCGTGTCGCGAACGATGCTCCGCTCGTCCGCGAGGGGTGCGGGCAGGCCGTTGTTCGGGCCCGGATCGTGCGCGGTGACCGGGCCGCGCTGGTCGAGATGCAGATCGTGCCCGGGAAGGCGAACAGGGTCCGCCTGAACCGCGCCCCAGTGGCCCGGGCCCGCGACGTGGCGGGACTGCTCGCCACGGTCCTTTTCGCCCCGGAGGACCTCGCGCTGGTGAAGGGCGACCCGGCCGAGCGGCGGCGGTTCCTCGACGACCTGCTGGTCGCGCGGTCGCCGCGGATGGCGGCGGTGCAGTCCGACTACGACCGGGTGCTCAAGCAGCGCTCGGCGCTCCTGCGGTCGGCGGGAGCCGCCCGCCGCGCCGGTGGCCGGGGCGACCTGCGCACGCTCGACGTCTGGGACAGGCATCTCGCCGACCACGGCGCGGAGCTGCTCGCGGCCCGCCTGGCGCTGGTCGAGGAGCTGCGGCCGCGGGTCGAGAGCGCCTACGCCGCGGTCGCGGGCCAGGACGCGCCCACCGGCATCGAGTACCGCTCGACCGTGACGCTCGATTCGTCACCCGATCGGGCCTTGTCGCCAGGCCGAGCTGGCCTGGGCGAGCCGGACGGGGACGCCGGCCGGAACGGAACCGGCGCCAGCCCGAATCACCCGAGTGGCTCGGGTGACCCCGCGAGCGGGAACGGCGGTGCGGGCGACACCGAGGTCGGCGACACCGAGACTGGCCGCGCGGGTGACGGTCGCACGGAAGCCGGCCGCGCAGAGGTTGGCCATGGGGGAGGTGCCGTCGGCGGCGCGGCGACTCGGGCGGCGCTCGAAGAGGCGATCCTCGCCGGTCTCGCGGCGGTGCGCACCCAGGAGATCGAGCGCGGTGTGACGCTGGTCGGTCCACATCGTGACGATCTGCTGTTGTCAGTGAACGGGCGGCCGGCGCGTGGCTATGCCAGCCACGGCGAGTCCTGGTCGCTGGCGCTCGCGCTGCGGCTGGCCTCGTTCGAACTGCTCCGCGCGGACG
Source organism: Frankia sp. Hr75.2 (assembly GCF_949319125.1). NCBI lineage: Bacteria > Bacillati > Actinomycetota > Actinomycetes > Frankiales > Frankiaceae > Frankia > Frankia sp. Hr75.2. Next base: position 13,229 of record NZ_CASGGV010000306.1, read on the forward strand.
ACCGGGAACCGGTGCTGCTGCTCGACGACGTGTTCGCGGAGCTGGACACCCGCCGTCGCGTGCGGCTGGCCGCCCTGGTCGCTGACGCCGAGCAGGTACTCGTGACCGCGGCGGTCGACGCGGATGTGCCGGCGGAGCTTGCCGGTGTGCGCTTCGAGGTGGTCTCCGGGGAGGTGTGCCGTGCCGGCTGACGGACTGGCCGACGGACCAGCCGACCGCGCGGGAATGTTCCCGCCGACCGCGCGGCCTCCGGTGTCCGGGCCGGCAGGGCGCGATTCGTCGGCGCCCTCGCGGGCGAAGCCGTCTGCGGCGTCCGCGGCGGGAACGCCGCGCGTGCAGGCATCGCAGGCCGTTCCTGACGCAGGCTCGCCCGCGGTGCGCGGGGCCGATCTCGCCCGGCAGATGCTCGCGCGGGCGAAACAGGACGCGCGAGCGCGGGGGACGACCCGCCCAGGTGGCGGGGCGGGTGACGGCAGTGGCGGCCGTGGCGGTGCGGCCGGGCGTCGTAGGCGGGATGACTCCGGCGATCCGCCCGCGCGCCAACGGCTGCCGGGCATCGCCGCGCCGGGCCGGGAGTGGCGGACGCCGATGAACTTCGGTTCGGCCGTCGCGCGCCTCGTCGCCGAGCGCGGCTGGCAGACGCGGGCGACTGACGCGTCGGTACTGGCGCGGTGGGATGTCCTGGTGGGGCCGAACATCGCGGCGCACTGTTCCCCGGTCTCGCTGCGGGACGGGGAACTGGAGCTGGTCGCCGAGTCGACGGCCTGGGCAACGCAGCTGCGCATGCTCTCCCGGCAGATTCTCGGCATTCTCCGCAAGGAACTCGGGCCGCACGTCGTCCGGCGCATCACGGTGCGGGGCCCGGCCGCACCGTCATGGAACCACGGCGGCATGTACGCGTCGGGCGGCCGTGGCCCGCGGGACACATACGGATGACGGACCAGCTCCCGGCGCATCCCGGAGATCACGCCGAGGGCCACCCCGGCCAAGTCGGAAGGGTGCTGGCGGGCCCGGAAACGGGTCCGCGGGGCCGCCGGGACGCGGCTTCAGTCGCCCGCCGGTCGCAGAGGCGCGCAAGACTGCGGGCGGCGCGGAGCCGGTAGGGGAGGTCACCGGGTCGAAGTTCGGGGCCCTGCGCACGGCTGAGACGGCACCTTGCGTCCGTTACGGCGGGTTGCCAGGTAGACTGAGTGGTACTTCCGTCCAGAACGAGGGGACCTGCCGCGTGGCCTACGACGCTAGTTCGATCAAGGTTCTCGAGGGTCTCGAAGCGGTACGCAAGCGCCCCGGCATGTACATCGGCTCCACCGGGGAACGGGGCCTGCACCACCTGGTCTACGAGGTCGTGGACAACGCGGTGGACGAGGCGCTCGCTGGCTACTGTGACACGATCAGCGTGACCCTGCTGGCCGACGGCGGCGTACGCGTCACGGACAACGGCCGCGGGATCCCGGTCGGCGAACACCCCGTCAAGAAGATCCCGACCGTCGAGCTGGTGCTCACCACGCTGCACGCCGGCGGCAAGTTCGACGGCGAGTCGTACGCGGTCTCCGGTGGTCTGCACGGTGTCGGCGTGAGCGTCGTGAACGCGCTCTCGACCCGGCTCGACGTCGAGATCCAGACCGAGGGCCACAGCTGGTTCCAGCCCTACGAGAACTCCCGTCCCGCGCGGCCGCTGGCGCAGACCGGCACGTCGAAGAAGACCGGTACGACCATCACGTTCTGGGCCGACCCCACGATTTTCGAAACCACCACGTACAAGTACGAGACGCTCTTCCGCCGCCTCCAGGAGATGGCGTTCCTGAACAAGGGCCTGTCCATCACCCTGCGGGACGAGCGCGGCAAGGCCACGGCCCCGGCCACGACCACGGAGGAGCCGACCGAGGCCGCCAAGCCGGTCGAGGCAGTCGAGCCGACCGAGGTCACGTTCAAGTACGACAACGGCCTGGTCGACTTCGTCGGTCACCTCAACGCGACCAAGGACGCGGTCCACCGCAGCGTCATCTCGCTGGAGTCCAAGGGCACGGGCATCGAGGCCGAGCTCGCGATGCAGTGGAACTCCGGCTACAACGAGTCGGTCTACACCTTCGCGAACACGATCAACACCCACGAGGGCGGAACCCACGAAGAGGGCTTCCGTGCTGCCCTCACCAGCGCGGTCAACGCCTACGCGAAGGACCAGAACCTCCTCAAGCCGGTCAAGGCCGGTTCGAAGAACTCCGACGAGCGGCTCTCCGGCGACGACATCCGGGAGGGCCTCACCGCGATCATCTCGGTGAAGCTCGCGCAGCCGCAGTTCGAGGGCCAGACCAAGACGAAGCTCGGCAACACCGAGGCCAAGAAGTTCGTCCAGGAGATGTGCTACTCGGCGCTCAAGGACTGGTTCGAGGTCAACCGCACCGAGGCCCGCTCGATCGTCAGCAAGGCGCTCGACGCGCAGCGCGCCCGCATCGCCGCCCGCCAGGCCCGTGACCTCACCCGGCGCAAGGGCCTGCTCGGCGGGACGGGCCTGCCCGGCAAGCTCGCCGACTGCCAGTTCACCGACCCCGAGCGGTGCGAGCTGTACATCGTCGAGGGTGACTCGGCGGGCGGCTCGGCCAAGGGCGGTCGTGACTCGAAGTTCCAGGCGATCCTGCCGCTGCGCGGGAAGATCCTGAACGTGGAGAAGGCCCGCATCGACCGGGTTCTGAAGAACACCGAGGTCCAGGCGCTCATCCAGGCGTTGGGCTGCGGTATCCACGACGACTTCGACATCGCCAAGCTGCGCTATCACAAGATCGTGCTGATGGCGGACGCCGATGTCGACGGCCAGCACATCCGCACACTGCTGCTCACCCTGCTGTTCCGGTTCATGCGCCCGCTTGTCGAGGCCGGGCACGTCTTCCTCGCGCAGCCCCCGCTCTACAAGATCAAGTGGGGTCGTGAGGACTGGGAGTACGCCTACTCCGACCGGGAGCGCGACGGCCTGCTCGAACAGGGCGTCGAGGCCGGCCGCAAACTGCCCAAGGACGCGATCCAGCGATTCAAGGGTCTCGGCGAGATGAACGCCACCGAGCTCTGGGACACCACCATGGACCCGGACAAGCGGATCCTGCTCCAGGTGACGCTCGACGACGCCGCTGTCGCCGACGAACTGTTCTCGGTCCTGATGGGCGAGGACGTCGACGCGCGGCGCAGCTTCATCCAGCGCAACGCGAAGGACGTGCGCTTCCTGGACATCTGAGCCAGCCTGCGCTGGGGCGGGTCCGGGCTGACCGGGCCGATCGACCCGTCCCGGCAGCCTGGCACATCGACTCCGATCCCGGCGGACCTGCGAGTGAGCGGCCCGCGGAAGGCGTGGCCCGGACCGGGCCATCCCCGCGACCCGGCGCCCGGCCCGCCCCAGCCGACTCATCGCCCCCACTGCCTGGAAGGACCCCGTGGTCGACGTCCTACCCCCGCCCCCCGGCGACCGCATCGAACCCATCGGCATCGAAGTCGAGATGCAGCGGTCGTACCTCGACTACGCCATGTCCGTCATCGTCGGCCGTGCCCTGCCGGAGGTGCGTGACGGGTTGAAGCCCGTCCACCGCAGGGTCCTGTACGCGATGTACGACGGCGGTTACCGGCCTGACCGGGGGTACTTCAAGTGCTCCCGCGTCGTCGGTGACGTCATGGGTAACTACCACCCGCACGGCGACTCGGCGATCTACGACACGCTCGTCCGCCTCGCCCAGCCGTGGTCGCTGCGTTACCCACTGGTCGACGGTAACGGCAACTTCGGCTCACCGGGCAACGACCCGCCCGCCGCCATGCGGTACACCGAGGCCCGGATGGCGCCGCTGGCCATGGAGATGCTGCGCGACATCGACCAGGAGACGGTCGACTTCGCGCCGAACTACGACGGCCGCTCACAGGAGCCGCTCGTCCTGCCCAGTCGCTTCCCCAACCTGTTGGTGAACGGCGCGGGCGGCATCGCCGTCGGCATGGCGACCAACATCCCGCCGCACAACCTGGTTGAGGTCGCCAAGGGCGTCCAGTGGGCGCTGGATCACCCGGATGCCACCGCCGAGGAGCTGCTCGAGGCGCTCCTCGGCATCATCAAGGGCCCGGACTTCCCGACCCACGGCCTGATCGTCGGGCGCAACGGCATCGAGGATGCCTACCGCACCGGTCGCGGCAGCATCCGGATGCGCGCCGTCGTCAACGTCGAGGAGAACAAGGGCCGGACCCAGCTCGTCGTCACCGAGCTGCCGTACCAGGTCAACCCGGACAACCTCGCCGAGAAGATCGCCGAGCTCGTCCGGGACAACAAGGTCACCGGCATCTCGGACGTCCGTGACGAGACGTCCGCGCGCATCGGGCAGCGGCTCGTCATCGACCTCAAGCGCGACGCCGTCGCCAAGGTCGTGCTGAACAACCTGTACAAGCACACCCAGCTGCAGGACACCTTCGGCGTCAACATGCTGGCGATCGTCGACGGCGTGCCGCGCACCCTGCGCCTCGACCAGATGATCTCCTACTACGTCGAGCACCAGGTCGACGTGATCGTCCGGCGGACCCGCTACCAGCTGCGCAAGGCCCGCGAGCGGCTGCACGTCCTCGACGGTCTGCTGATCGCGCTCGACCACCTGGACGAGGTCATCGCCCTCATCCGCAACGCGGAGTCGGCGGAGGTCGCACGCGGCCAGCTCATGGAGCGCTTCTCGCTCTCCGAGATCCAGGCCACCGCGATCCTCGACATGCAGCTGCGCCGCCTGGCGTTCCTCGAGCGTCAGCGCATCATCGACGAGGCCGCCGAGCTGCGCGCCAAGATCGACGAGCTGGAGGCGATCCTCGCCTCGCCGGCGCGGCAGCGCGAGATCATCGGTCAGGAGCTGGCCGAGGTCGTCGAGAAGTTCGGCGACGAGCGGCGGACGCGGCTCGTCCCGTTCGAGGGCGACATGTCCGTCGAGGACCTCATCGCCCGCGAGGACGTCGTCGTCACGGTGACCCGCGGCGGGTATGCCAAGCGGACCAAGACCGACCTCTACCGCTCGCAGAAGCGCGGCGGCAAGGGCGTGCAGGGCGCGGCGCTGCGCGAGGACGACATCGTCGAGCACTTCTTCGTCACGACGACGCACCACTGGCTGCTGTTCTTCACCAACAAGGGCCGGGTCTACCGGGCGAAGGCGCACGAGCTGCCCGAGCAGGCGCGCAGCGCCAAGGGGCAGCACGTCGCGAACATCCTCGCCTTCAGCCAGGACGAGCGGATCGCCGAGGTGATGGCGATCCAGGACTACCAGGCCGCCCCCTACCTGGTGCTCGCCACCAAGCGCGGCCTGTGCAAGAAGACGGCGCTGACCGACTTCGACTCCAACCGCGCCGGCGGCCTGGTCGCCATCAACCTGCGCGACGACGACGAGCTGATTTCCGCCCGTCTCGTCGCTCCCGGTGACGACCTGCTGCTGGTCAGCCGCAACGCCCAGTCCATCCGATTCCACGCCGACGACGAGCAGCTGCGGCCGATGGGACGGGCGACGTCCGGCGTGATCGGCATGCGGTTCGACGATGCCGACGAACTGCTCTCGATGGACGTCGTCATGCCGGAGAGCCCCGCGGATCTGCTGGTCGCGACCAGTGGCGGCTACGCGAAGCGGACGCCGCTCGCCGAGTACCCCATCCAGGGCCGAGGCGGCAAGGGGGTCCTCACGGCGAAGATCGTGTCGACCCGGGGCGGTCTGGTCGGGGCGCTCGTCGTGGAGCCGAACGACCAGCTCTACGCCATCACATCCAATGGCGGTGTGTTGCGTACCGTAGCGAAGGATGTTCGCCGGGCACAACGGCAGACGATGGGCGTACGGCTCATCGACCTGGAGGCCGGTGTGCAGGTGGTCGGTGTGGCGCGCAATGCTGATGCCAACGACAGTGACGGCGACGGCGAGACCGCCGGGTCGGACGGCACGGCGGGCTGAAGCCGGTGACGTGACGTCCCGGGCGGCCACGGCGCGCGTCGTCGGTGGCACGCCAGGACCACGGGCGTGAAGCCACACGTGCGACCAGGAGTGGACGGGGAGAATCCGTGAGCGACAGTCAGAATGACCGGCCCGCCCGGTCGGCCGTCCACCGCGCATCCCCGGCCCGTCCGGAGCAGCGCACCGCGGCCGTGGCCGGTGGCGCGCCTGTCGGTGGTACCGCCGCCGGGCGCGCCGCGGCTGGCGGTACCACCGCCGGCGGTGCCTCCGTGGCTGGTTCCAGCCGGTCCGGCACGGCGAAGGCCGGGCCCGTGGGCGCGGCACCAGGCGTGGGTTCCGGTGCCGGTGCCGGAACTGGGATCGGCAAGGGAGCTCCCGGGACAACCGGCTCCGGAACCGGCGTGAGCTCGGCGGCGGGGGGCGGTGTGGGTGGTCCCCGCTCGACACCGGGAAAGGCCGACGGAGAGTCCAAGCGCGCGTTCCTCCCCGGCACCGGCCGTCCCGCCGACGGGCGTCCCGGGACCGATGGCCGTCCCGCTGAGGGCCGCTCGGGGGAGGGGCGTCCGGCCGCGGGGGGCGGGGCTGGATCGGGTTCACGCGGTCCGTCCCGGCCCTCCTCCGGATCGGCATCGCCCGGAAAGGGTGCCCCCGGATCGGCGTCGCCCGGCACCTCCGGATCGGCGTCGCCCGCGCGTGGCACGGGCGCAAGCGGTGCGGGCGCGGGCGGGGCGGCGAGCCCGTTCTTCCAGCGTCCCGGGCGGGACGAGAACGACCCGTCCGACCGGGACGGTGCGGGTGGCCAGACCAGTCAGACGACACGCCTCGACGTCGGCGGGACGGCAGAGCCCAAGCTGCTGAGCGCCTCGGCGACCGTTCCGGGCTCGTCCTCGGCCGGCACCGGCGGCGGGACGGACCGCGCGGCCCCCGCGCCGCGCGGCGGTGACTCCGACCCCGACGAGACATCACGGCCGCCAGCCGGCCGGCAGCCCGCCCGCGACGCGGACGCGGCCAGGCCGGCGGGCGACGGCAGGAAGCCGACCGAGGCGACCCGCGGGGCCGGCGCGGGCACCTCCAAGGACGCTGCCCCGGCGGCTGGCAAGGGGGCATCCCGAACGGGCACGCGAGCGGACGCCGCCCGACCGGACGCCGCTCGCCCGGATACATCCAGAGCCGAGACGACGAGAAAGCCCGATGCGCAGACCACCGTCAGAAGCCCGGCGGCACGCCCCGGCACACCGGTCGACCCACCCCGGGACAGCGACACGATCTCGCTGGTGCGACCGAACCTGCCCAAGCGGGGCTCGAAGCCCCCGGCGGACCGCGTCGGCGCGGACGTGAAGACCTCCCCGGATCGCGGCGCGGTCACAGACCGCATGCCCGCCGAGCGCCGCCCCACCCCTGAACCGGTGCGGGCAGCCACTCCGTCGACCCGGCAGGCGCCGCCGGCGGGCCGCACAGCCCCCTACGACCGCCCTGGGACGCCGCCAGGGCCGCTGCCGACGTCCGGAGGTGTGGGCCCGAACGGTCTGTCCACCGAGCCGTTCGACCGGGTCGACGACGCCGACCACGGCCGGCCCGGCGGTGCTCCTGGACCACAGGGTGGTCCCCCGCGGGGTCAGCAGCAGCCGGGCGGCCGTGAGCCGGGGCGGGACACCGCTGGCCAGGGCCCACGCCGGGGCCCCGCCGGTGGCCGGCGCGCCCGCCTGCGGGTCTCCAGGGTGGAACCGCTCTCGGTGACCAGGCTCTCGTTCGCGTTCTCGTTGTGCGTCTTCCTGATCATGATTGTCGCCGTGGCGGTGCTGTGGTTCGTGCTGAACTCGATCGGGGTCTTCGACAGCGTCACCAAGGCCGCTGACACCCTGACCGACGGCACGAACGCCAACGTCTCAGGCTGGCTGTCCTTCGGGCGGGCGATGCAGATCACCCTGCTGGTCGGGGCGATCAACGTCGTCCTGATGACGGCGCTGGCGACCCTGGGCGCACTGCTCTACAACCTCTGTGCGGACATGATCGGCGGGCTCGAGGTCACCTTGAGCGACCAGTAGCCGATCCGCCGGAATTCAGGGGGCGGCGGCCGTCACGGAGCCGTCGCCATCCTGTACTCTCATCAGAAGCCAGGACCTATAGCTCAGTCGGTTAGAGCGCTTCCCTGATAAGGAAGAGGCCGGTGGTTCAAGTCCACCTAGGTCCACCCATAGGCACCAGGCGTTCGGCCTGCATCTTCATCTGATCAAGATTTGATTCTCTCAGCCCCGCCCACGGATTCGTGCGCGGGGCTTTCCATATAGGGGTCCAACTCGTCCAGGACGCTCCGCGATGACGCTCACATCGGCGACGACCATGCCGGCGGGATCCGGGATCCGGGATCCCGGATCCGGGGGCCGGGGAGTGTCCGGGGGTCCGTGAGGCCCGGGAGGCGCCCAGGACGCTGTGAGGCGGGGTCCCGAGGGCTCCTGTGGCCCGGTGGCCCGAGGCTTCCGTGTCCTGGTGTGCCCCGGTGCCCTGGCGTCCCCGGGTTCGGGCGTCTCGCTGTCCCTCCCCGGAGCTCCGCCGGGCGCTCCGGAATTGCCATGTTCCCGTGGCCGGCCGTGTGCTTCAGGGGTGTCGTGCTTGCCAGGGTGCTGTGCTCTGTGCACAGGGCTGTGGATAAACCTGTGGATGATGCTGTGGATATCCCTGTTCATTGCGTGCGTTCCGGGTGGCATCCGGGCAGGATGTGATCGAGTGACGTGTCGGACAACCGACCCATGCCGGGCCGTGCCGGCGGAACCTCGGGAGGTAAAGCCTGATCGGGCCAGTGGTCCGACCCCATCCCGTAGCCATGTGGGTGCGCCGAGGCACGGTCGTGAGTCCATACATCCGATGCGTCCGGTTTGCCTGATCTGGTAAGACGGGCGAGCGGCATCGGCGGCGGGGCGGGGCGCCGGGCGGGTCCATCCCGCCGGTCGCGTACCCCGGATCCGCCTCTCGGATCCTCTGACACTGGGACGAGGAGACAACGTGGACGTGGCGTTGCGGCAGGCGGCCGAGGCCGCCAAGGGCTTCATGCCACCCGAGGAAGGACTGGCGCTGCACGCGGCCGCGGCCGAACTGCCTGGTGGCGGACTGATCTGCGAGATCGGCACCTACTGCGGGAAATCCACTCTCTACCTTGCTGCCGCCGCCCGGCTCGTCGGCGCCGCGGTCGTCACGGTCGATCATCATCGGGGATCGGAGGAGAACCAGTCAGGCTGGGAGTACCACGACACCACGCTCGTCGACCCCCGCACCGGCCGGCTGGACACGCTGCCCACGCTGCGCACGACCCTGGAGGCCGCCGGGGTCGAGGACGTCGTCACCGTGGTGGTAGGGCGGTCCGAGATCGTCGGGCGGTGGTGGTCCACCCCCATCGACCTGCTGTTCCTTGATGGTGGGCACACCGAGAAGCAGGCGCAGGCCGACTACGAGGCCTGGGCCCGCCACGTGCGTCCCGGTGGCCGGCTGGTGATCCATGACGTGTTCCCCGACCCCGCTGACGGCGGTCAGGCGCCGTACCACGTCCTGCTTCGCGCCGTTCGGGACGGCTTCAGCGAGATGTCACGCACGGGATCGCTGCGGGTCCTCCGCCGGCTCTTCTGAGTCACACCCGCACGCGCGCCACGGACCGGTGAGCGCCTCGCCGCCCCGACCGGGGGTGGCGAGGTCGCCGGCCCGCCGCTCGCCGCGCGGCGCCCGTTCACCGGCCGTGCCTCGTCCGGTGCGGGGCGTCGACGGGTCGCGTGGCTCGGGCAGGTCGTCGCGGTGCACGACGTGCAGGCCCTCGGGCAGATCGTCCCCGCGGAAGGTGCGTTCGGTGGGGCCACCGGCCAGGGTGTCGACGGCCAGTACGACGGCGGCCGCCGTCCAGGTCGACTGCTCCTCCGGCCAGTGGCATCCGTCGGCGAACTGCCAGCCGGTCCAGTAGGCCCCGCCGGGGGCCCGCAGGTGCTGCATCTCCCGGACGAGGCCGGCCGCCGCCTCGGTCTCGCCCACCAGGTGCAGCGCGATGGCGAGTTCGCAGGTCTCGGCGCCGGTGACCCATGGTTCGTCGTCCACGCAGCGGATGCCGAGACCGGGCACGACGAACTCGTCCCACCGGGAGCGCAGCCGGGCCCGCCCCTCCGCGCCGCGCAGCGCGCCGCCGATCACCGGGTAGTACCAGTCCATCGACCAGCGGTCCCGCGGCATGAAGTACTCGGGATGGCGGCGCAGCGCGTGCCACAGCGCGCCGGCGGCGACCTCCCATTCCGGCCGCGCCTCGCCGACCAGCGCGGCGAGGCCGAGGCCGCACCGCAGGCTGTGCAGGGTGGACGAGCATCCGGTGACGAGTGCCTCGGGGTAGTCCTCGCCGGTCGGGGTGCGGGCCCACCAGATCTGGCCGCCGGGGGCCTGCATGTCCACGACGAAGTCCAGGGCAGCCCGGGCGACCGGCCACATGCGGGTCACGAAAGCGCGGTCGCCGGTGACGAGCCAGCGGTGCCACAGGGCCGTCGCCACGTAGGCGCACTGGTTGCTGTCGGCGAAGTCCTCCTTGACTGCTCCGCCGACGTGGCTGGTGGCCCAGGAGCCGTCCGGGCGCTGGCGGCGGTGCAGCCAGTCCCACGCGGCGTCGGCGGCGTCGACCCGGCCGGTGACCAGCAGCGCCATCGCGCATTCCAGGTGGTCCCACGGGTCGGTGTGGCCGCCCGCGAACCACGGGATCGCCCCGTCGGGCTCCTGGGCCGCGGCTATCGCGTCCGCGGTGGCGCGCAGCGCCTCGGGGGAGAGGAGGGGAGCACCCGTCGCCGACTCACCTGGCCGCACGCTCGACCTCCGGTGTCCTGCCGCCGGCCCGTGCGGCCAGCGCGTCCGTACCCGCCTGCGCCGCCGCGTCCGCTGCCGCAACCGCCTGCGCGTCCGTCGTCGCCCCTGCCTGCGTCGGTGAGCGCGCCGGCGGCTCCGGCCTGGGGCGCGGCTTGCGCAGGTAGAGCACGATGCTCTTGCCGAGCACCGGGTCCAGCAGGCGTTCGGCCGTCCGGGTGAGCGCCGGGCGGCGCATCATGTCCCAGACCAGGAGGCGGTGGTACAGCTTCGTGGCGGGGTGGTCGTCGTCGTGCACGCCGACCAGGCAGCGCAGCCACCAGTAGGGGGCGTGCAGGGAGTGCGCGCGGTGCTGGCCGACCAGCTCGAGGCCGTTGGCGCGCAGCTTCTCGATCAGCTGGTCGCGCCGGTAGATGCGGATGTGGCCGCCCTCGACGTTGTGGTAGTCGTCCGACAGCGCCCAGCAGACCCGTTCCGGGAGGCGGGCGGGCACGGTGACCGCCGCGAACCCGCCGGGGCGCAGCACGCGGGCCAGCTCGGCCATCGCGCCGGTGTCCTCGGGCAGGTGCTCCAGGACCTCGGCCGCGATGACCCGGTCGAAGGTGTCGTCCGCGAACGGCAGCGCCAGCGCGTCGCCGCGCACGGGCGCCGCACGGGCGCCGGCGGGAACCTGGCCCTCGGCGGACATGGCGGCGAGCATCGCGCCGACGCCGGTGACCTCGTCGGCCGAGTAGTCGAGGGCGATCACGTGTGCGCCCCGGCGGAACGCCTCGAAGGAGTGCCGCCCCGCGCCGCAGCCCAGGTCGAGAACCCGGGTGTCGCGCGGGACGGGGAACCGGGTGAAGTCGACGGTCAGCATGCCGGCTCGACCGGTGCCGCCGCGCCGGTCGAGGCGGCGACGGGCGGTGGCCCACTGCCCGGGACGGCCGCCCGCACGGCCGCGATCTGCCGTTCGTACCAGGCCGCGGTGCCGGCGGCGGCGGCCTGCCAGGAGAACCGTTCCTCCACGCGGCGGCGGCCGGCGGCGCCCATCCGCGCGCGCAGTTCGGGGTCGTCGAGCAGCGTGGCGATCGCGCCCGCGAGCGCGCCGGCGTCGCCGGGCGGCACCAGCAGCGCGGCCTCGCCGTTCGGCCCGGCCACCTCGGGCAGGGCGCCCGCGGTGGTCGCGACCAGCGGCAGCCCGCACGCCATCTCCTCGACCAGGGGCAGGCTGAAGCCCTCGTAGAGGGACGGGACGACGGCGACCTCGGCGGACCGCAGCAGGTCCACCATCTCCGCCTGCGGGACGTTCGACCGGAACGTCACCGCCTCGGTGAGCCCGAGCTCGCCAACCTGGCGCTGCGCGGCCCCGCCCTCGCGGACCTTCCCGATGCACACCAGGTGCGCCGAGCGCTCGGCCCGCAGCTTCGCCAGCGCCTCCAGCAGCACCATCAGCCCCTTGAGTGGGACGTCCGCGCTGGTCACCACGATGATCCGCCCCTGTACCGGGGCGACGGTGCTGTTCCCGGCGTCGGACGGCGGTGCCGGCCGCGGGGTGAACACGTCGGCCTCCACGCCGAGCGGGACGGTGTGCAGGTTCTCGATGGGGACGTTCATGTCGGCGACGATCTCGTGCCGGGAGCTCTCGGAGGGAACCACCACGCCGTCGAGACCACGGGCCACCCGTGCCTGCATGGGCAGGAACGAGTACCAGCGGCGCACGCCCAGCGCGGCACGGCGACCGGTCGTGGCGGCGAGGTGCAGGCGCCGGTCGACGGTGATCGGGTGGTGGATCGTCGACACGACCGGGATGCCGTAGGGCCGCAACGCCCGGCGCAGCGGCAGCAGGCCGTAGCCCAGCCCCTGGTTGTCGTGCACGATGTCGAAGTCGGGCCGGCCCTGGCCACGCCGCGGCCGGAGCGCCTCGAAGGCCCGGATCGAGAACGCCAGCGGCTCCGAGAACTGCCCGGTGCGCATCATGCCGAACTCGACGACGTCGGCCAGCGAGCGGAACTCGCGGAACCCCGGCCAACGGAAGGGGTCCCCGTCGCGGTAGAGATCGAGGCTCGGAAGCCTGGTGAGTCCGACTCCCGGGTCGAGGTCCGGGTACGGCGGCCCGCTCACCACCTGAACCTGATGACCCAAAGTCACCAGTTCACGCGAGAGCTGCCGTACGTACACCCCCTGGCCACCACAAGTAGGCAGACTTCGGTACGACAGCAACGCTATCCGCAACGGTGCGCCCTCCATCGCTCGCGGCCTCCTGCGGGTCCCGCGAGCCCGAGGACAGCGCCGTTGCTTGGCACACTAGGACATTGGGCAGCGATCTTCACGGAATCGGGACACTTGCCCTTGCTCCACAACAAAGCCCATGACGGCTCGTAATCGGTGCTAAGGGCTCGAACCGCCTGTCCCACCTCTTGTCCGTCCGTTGGCTGACCCGTCCCCGGGCTCTTTTCGGCGGGCTCCCTGCGGCGGGTGTCGCCCGCTCAGCTGTCGCCGTCGACCAGCGTCACCTCCGCGGCGATGTTGCCCCGGGTGGCCCGCGAGTACGGGCACTTGGCGTGCGCGAGGTCGAGCAGCTCACGGCCGGTCGCCGGGTCGACGCCCGGGATCTGCGCCTCGATGCGGGTGGACAGGTCGAGGCCCTCGTCGGTGCGGCTGATGCTGACCGACACGGTGACCGCCGAGTCGGTCACGTCGATCTTGCGTTCCCGGGCGACGGCCTTCAGCGCGCCGTGGAAGCAGGCGGCGTAGCCCGTGGCGAAGAGCTGCTCGGGGTTCGTGCCGGGCCCGTCGTCCCCGCCCAGTCCCTTCGGCATGGACAGCTGCAGGTCGATGCGGTTGTCGTTGGACACCACGCGGCCATCGCGGCCGCCCCAGGCGGTGGACGTGGCGGTGTAGAGCGGTGCGGCCATCGGTTCCTCTGTTCGTCGGCTGGTCTGGACGTGCGGTCTGGTCGTGCGGTCCGTTCGCGAGGTACCCCGAGATTTCGTGGGGTAACTGAGGGTGCAGGCACACCCGCCGGTCACAACCGGTGTCACGGCTCGAATATTCGCCGGCATGCTGTGACCCACACCGCCAGGTAGCTCCGCTCTCCGTGAGCACGGTGCCCAACGGGCGGCCCTTACTCTTGACAGATGCCCCCCGATGACCCGGCCGCGGAGTGTGTGCGGCCACGTCGGGGCCGTCCTCGCGACGCGACGATCGACGACCGTGTGCTGCGGGCCGCCGTCGACGAACTGGCTGGTCGCGGCGTCGGCGGGTTCAGCGTCAACAGCGTCGCCGCCCGCGCGGGCGTGGCGAAGCGGGGCATCTACGCCCGGTGGGCGACCAGGGACGATCTCGTCCTCGCCGCACTGGGCACGCTGGCCGCCGGCCTCGTGCCGCCGCGCACCGGATCCCTGCGCGAGGATCTCCTACGACTGGCACCTCTGGTGGACGCCGTCTTCACCGAGCCGCGGATGTCGATCCTCGCCCGATGCCTGGCCGAGCTGCCCCGGTACCCCGGGCTGTACGAGGCGTTCCGGCGGGAGTCGGTCGACCGCTGCGCGGCCGCCGTGCAGGACGCGTTCCACGACGCGCGGCGGCGCGGAGAGATCCGCTCCGACCTCGACACCGATCTGGCCGCCGCCGCGTTCCTCGGCGCCCTGCTGACCCGTCAGGCCTTCGGGCGCCAGGCGTTCGGGCGGCCGCGCGCCGGCTCGGGCGGCCCGGGTAGCCCGGGCGACGAGCCGGGCGAGCAGCCGCCCGGTGCGGTCACGGCCTACCACCGCCGGCTTGTCGAGTTCTCCCTCGCCGCGGCGAGGGGCGCCGGGCAGGCCTTCGGCCCCGCGTAGCGCCCGGTCAGCGGGTGAAGCCGGCGGGCACGCGCCGGACGTGCTCCACGACGGCATCGACGAGCCCGTACTCCTTCGCCGCCGCCGCGGTGAACCAGCGGTCGCGGTCCGAGTCGGCGGCGATCTCCGCCACGGAGTGACCGCTGTGCTCGGCGATCAGCTCCTGCATCCGGCGGCGGGTGTGCAGCGCCTGCTCGGCCTGGATGGCGATGTCGGACGCCGTGCCACCGACGCCCCCGTGTGGCTGGTGCATCATGATCCGCGCGTTCGGCAGCGCGAACCGCTTGCCGGCGGTGCCCGCGGTGAGCAGGAACTGGCCTATCGAGGCCGCCAGCCCGAGCGCGTAGGTCGCGACGTCGTTCTCGATGAACTGCATCGTGTCGTAGATCGCCATTCCCGCGTCGACCGAGCCGCCCGGCGAGTTGATGTACAGCGAGATGTCCTGGCGCCTGCTGGCCCGGGTGAGCAGCAGGAGCTGCGCGCACACCCGGTTCGCGAGGGCGTCGTCGACGGCGGCGCCGACGAAGACGATCCGGTCGTCCAGCAGCCGTTGATAGATCTGCTCGTCCAGGGTCGAGCCCAGCGGCGCCGCGGACGGGGGGCCGGCCGCGCCCGCTGCCGGCCTGCCGAACGAGCCACTGACCGGCCCGCCGGGCGAGCTGTTGAGCGAGCCGCCGACCGGGCCGATGTCGGCGCCGATCAGCCCGCCGGAACCGGGAACGCCCAGAACCGGGTCGATCTTCACGGGTGTGGATGGGCAGAGAAGGCCCTTCCGATGACACACTGCTTTCATGGACAGTCTCTCCTCACTGTTCGTTCTGTACAGAACGTACATCGAGAACCCATGACGCGCCAGATCCCGGTCACCCAGGCGCGCGCGGAGCTGTCGGATCTCGTCAGCCGGGTCGCCTTCAGCGGGGAGCGCGTCAGCCTCACCCGGCACGGAAAGTCGGTCGCCGCGCTGGTGTCGGCCGCGGACCTGTCCCGCCTTGAGGCCCTCGACGAGGCCACCTCCGGCGAGACCGCGCCCCGTGGGCCGGCGGACCGCGGCGACGTCGACCGGGAGCAGGTACCCGGGCACGCGGCCGGCACCGGCGAGACCGGGACCAGCGGCACCGAGACGACCGATGACGATGTCGCCGACCACCCCGAGCGGGTGGGCCTGTCGCCGGTGCGCCTGGACCCGGTCGGCCCGACCGACGCCCCGATCCGCCGCGGCTTCGGGATCGCCGCCGAGCACCGTCCGGCCGAGCACCGTCCGGCCGAGCGACATTCCGCCGAACAGCGGGGCACCGAGCACCGGGTCGCCGCGGAGCACCGCCACCCGCCGGCGGGGTGATGCTCAGGGGCGGGCGCAGATGTCTCCTGGTGGCTTCGTCCCGACGAACCGGGCGTTGATCCAGCTGGTCAGATCGGCCATCGAGACCCCGAGGATCGTGCCGTGGTCGGCCAGCCCGTACCGGTGGTATTCGACCGGACCGCCGCTGGCGCACAGCCCGCTGACGACGCCGTCGGTGGTGGACCGGTGGATCACCGTGTCCAGGTCGCCCTGGAGCACGAGTTCGGGCGGCCCGGGGAGCCGTGTCTGCTGCCACTGGCGCGCGAACCCGGCCGCGAACGGCTCCGTGGTGAACGGATCCGCGGTGAACACGCTCGACGTGGACTCCCCCTGGCTGGCCTTCAGCAGGCCGACGGCGCACTGGTTGCGCGCCACGGCGGTCAGCCGCCGCCCGGTCTGGGTCAGGATGGCGTTCAGATCGATGGTGGGATCCGCGGCGGCGAGGCCGAGCGCGGCGAGCAGCACGTAGGCGACGCCGTCCGACACGGTGCGGTCGAGCAGGCGCAGCGAGGTGGGCAGGTCCGCCAACGGTGCCGTCGCCGCCGCCCCGTGCACCCGCAGGTCGGGCGCGTACGACGCGGCCAGCCCACCGGCGGCGAGCGCTGCCTGACCGCCCTGGGAGTAGCCCCAGAGCACGACGTCACGCCCTGCTCGGGCGTCGGAGAGCGAGTGCGCGGCACGGGCGGCGTCGAGGAGCGCCCGTCCTTCGGTGTCGGCGACGTAGATCGGATGCTCGCCGGGCCCACCCAGGCCGATGTAGTCGGTGACGGCCAGCACGTTGCCGGCCCGGACGAGGGGCAGCACCCCGCCCACCGCCGACAGCGGCGGCTCGGCCCGTGACGGCGCGCACGAGTCGTTGATCCCGGTGGTGCCGTGGCCGAAGGAGATCAGTCGGCGGCCGCCGGCGGGAATGGCGGAGGTACCGGCCGGGGCGACGACGAGGCCCGTGACCAGGCGGTCCTCGTTGAGGGGCCCGCGCGAGTGATAGATCATCCGCCAGGCGCGCATGCCGTCCGGGGCGGGAACCTCGGCGGATGAGACGAGCTCACCAGGGGCGCCGGGTGGCAGATCGGTGAGTTCGGTGGACCCCCGCCTGCCGCCGGTCATGACGTCCTCCAGGCCGTACCCGGCGAGCTGGTAGCCGAGGCCGGGTGCCCGGGGAGTGGTGGCCGGCGGCGGAGCCGGCGTCGGGGTCGGCTCCGCCGCGCAGGTGGTGAGCAGCCCCGTCAGAATGACGGCCGTGAGGGCAAGTCCGCGCAGAGACAGCCGGGATCTTGCCACGTAATGAGGTTATGGGCAGTTTCGGCGGAGAAGAGGTCGTCTGTGCGTCCGCTGTGTTTCTTGTGAGCGCAGGCCCCTTATAGCAAGTTTCGAGTCGGTACGGGGCGCGGGCCACCGGGTGAGCTGACCTCCCCCGAGGCGGGATCGGTGCCGACTGCGTGGCGTGAGATCCTGGACGGGCGGGCGCCGGCCCCGTCGCCTGAGTTCCCTGGAGGCCCTCGACAGTGACCACGTTCGCGTCGAACACTCTGGCCCTGGGGCCGGACTTCATCAGTGCCGACAGTCTGGCGAAGGCCGGCCTGGTGGTCGTCCTTCTGATCGTCTTCGCCGAGTCGGGGTTGCTGGTCGGGTTCTTCCTGCCGGGTGACTCGCTGTTGTTCACCCTCGGTCTACTGATCTCCCAGGACGAGGTGTCCACGCCGCTGTGGCTCGCGTGTGCCCTGATCGGTGTGGCCGCGATCGCGGGTGACCAGGTGGGCTACCTGTTCGGGCGGAAGGCGGGTCCGGCGCTGTTCCGGCGTCCGGACTCGCGGCTGTTCAGGCAGGAGTATGTGGAGCAGGCGCACGAGTTCTTCGAGAAGCATGGTGGCCGCTCGATCGTGCTGGCGCGTTTCGTGCCGATCGTGCGTACCTTCACCCCGGTGATCGCCGGGGTGAGTCGGATGAACTACCGGACGTTCGTGGTCTACAACGTGATCGGCGGCCTGCTGTGGGGCTGCGGGGTCACCGTCCTCGGCTCGCTGCTCGGGAAGATCGATTTTATTCGCCAGAACCTCGAGGCGATGCTGATCCTCATCGTGTTGATCTCGGTGGTCCCGATCCTGATCGAGTACCTGCGCGCCCGCCGGACGAAGGCGAAGACAGGAGACGCCGCCGGGTCCCCCGACGCCACCAACGCCGCGGGTACCGGGCCCACCGCCGGCCATGGTCCGGCCTGGGTGGACGGCCCGGTCCGGGAGCACGACCGGGCCCCGGGCGCGGGGTTCGCGGGCGGCTACGAGAGCGCGGGCGGCTACCAGCCCGCTGGCGGGTATCAGGGCGGGTACCAGCCCGTGGACGTGTACCGCAACGCGGACGGGTGGCAGCCGGAGAGCCGCTACGACGACGGACGTTACGACCAGCCCCGTGCGGGCACGGCGGGTGCGGCCGGGCACGGCGGGCACGGCTACGACACCGAGGGATTCCAGGATGCTCGGCCGGGGGAGGGCGAGGCCCCGATCCAGGAGGAGCGTGGCCCGGCCGGGCGCCGCGGCGGTGGCGGGCGGCACTCCGCTCCTCGGCACCGCTGAGTTCCTCGGTACCGCTCGCTGAGCGGGAGCATCCGGGAACGACCGGGAACGCTGACCGGGAGTTTGGAAGTGTGAGGCGGAGATCCGCCGCGTGACCCGCGGCGGGTGCGGCCACCGCGAAGCGGTCTGGCCGTGGCCTCGAGGATGTTCTGGGTTCCGGCGGGCGGCCCACTGATACGGGGGGATTCAGTGGGAGACACCCGCCGGAACCTGTCCACCGTATCCGCTCGATGGGTCCGATGTCGCCCCGGCGACACAACATAAGCCGAAAAGCTCCCGTATTGTCCCAATGCACACATTGCGCCCGGTCTTGGGGAGGGATGTCCGACTCCTGGCCGGGGACCTCACAGCGCGTCGGCGCCCCGCTCGCCGGTCCGGATCCGGGCCAGGCCCTCCACCGGGAGCACCCAGATCTTTCCGGCCCCGCTGGACGTCGACGCCGCCGCTCGCCGGATCACGTTCACCACGTCGGGCGCGTCGGAGTCCGCCACCACCAGCTCCAGTCGGATGTTGCTGGTTGACTCGTCATGGAAGGCGTTGCCGCGGTAGGTCTGGGTGCGCCACATTTCCAGCCCGAATCCGGTTACCTGGCTGACGGTCATCCCGTGCACACCATAGGTTGTCAGGGCCGCCCGCACGTCGTCGACGCGGTGGGGCCGCACGATCGCGGTGACCAGCTTCATGACCCGTCTCCACACGTACCGGCGCGCTGATGTTTCATCGCGGGGAAGCGCAGAGCCGACGGATGTCGGCTCTGTCTCGCCAGTGTCATCCAACGTGTAGGAGAGGATCGACCGATGTCCCTGCTGGACCGCAACACCGCACCGGATCCGCTCGACCTGCTGCCCCCGCTGCCGTCGTTCTCGCTGAGCAGTGACGACCTGACCGACGGCAGCCCGCTTGGCCTGGACCAGGTGTTCAGCGGCGCCGGCGGCGCGGACCTGTCGCCGCACCTGTCCTGGACGGGTTTCCCCGCGCAGACCGAGAGCTTCGCCGTCACCTGCTTCGACCCGGACGCCCCGACCGGGAGCGGGTTCTGGCACTGGGTGCTCGTCGACGTGCCGGCCAGCGTGACGGAGCTGGCGCGGGGCGCCGGAAGTGGTGACCTCTCCGGGTTGCCGGCCGGGGCGTACCACGTCCGTAACGACTGGGGCACGGCGAACTACGGCGGCGCGGCGCCCCCCGAGGGAGACCGGCCGCACCGGTACGTCTTCGTCGTCCACGCCGTGGACGTCCCGAAGCTGGAGATCGACGCGACCGTGGCGCCCGCGGTCGTCGGGTTCAACCTGACCTTCCACACCCTGGCGCGGGCCGTGCTGCGGGCGACCTACCAGCGCTGACCCGCGGCCACCAGCCACGGATACACGGCCACCGGCCGCTGATGCGTGGCTGCCGGCGCTGATCCCGTGCTCCGGCCGGTCGGCACCGCGCCGCGTCCCGGCGCCGGGGGTGTGATCCGGTCGTGACCGGATCACGATCGTCGGGGCGGGGGCCATCCCGCCGAGATACGGTGGCTGGCGAAGGCAGTCGACGAAGGGGAGTCGGTATGCGCAAGTTCACTGTCGTCGCCCTCGTGGCGAGCGCCGGCGCACTCCTCACCGCCGCCCGTCGCCGCAGGAACAAGGACGAGATCGACCTGTGGCGCGAGGCGACGTCCGCGGCGGGGAACCGCTGACCGAAGCCAACCGGCCCGGCCGGCGAGTGGGCGTGCCCGGTCGCCGGCCGCGCCCACCTGCCAGCCCCGCCTAGCCGCCGGCTGGCAGGTCGTGCTTGCCTGTCCGTTTCACGGTGAAGCCGTTCCAGGTGTTGTTCCGTTTTCCGACCCGGTCATTGAAGCTGAAGGCGATCATCGTCGCGATGGGCAGGGTCAACCAGGCCAGAATGAGCCACGTGTAGACCCGCAGGGCCTTCTCGCCGCGGCCGGTCCGTCTCGCGGTGGGGTGCGTGCCCACGCTCACCGGGTGCTCATCTCCAGCACGTCACGGGTGCCGAGAACGCGCGCGTACAGGAAGATCCCGATCAGCAGCACCGCCATCAGAATGAAGGACAGCGCCGACGCCAGCGGATAGTCCGCGTTCGTGAGGTAGGTGGTCTGGATGATGTTCCCGATCATCGTGGTGTCGGTGCCGCCGAGGATGAACGAGTTCACGAAGTCCGACGTCGCCGGGACGAACGTCAGCAGGCAGCCGGCGAACACCCCGGGCAGCGAAAGCGGCAGGACGACTCTCCCGAGCGCCCGCGTTCGGGACGCGTAGAGGTCGGCCGCGGCCTCCAGCAGGCGCGGATCGACCCGCTCCAGGGCGACGTAGACGGGGAGCAGCATGAACGGGAAGAAGTTGTAGGTCAGGCCGGCCACCACCGCGAACGACGTAGCCAGGACGTGGAAGTTCTCCGGGAGGAGCCCGGCGTCCTTCAGGTTGCCGAGCACGATGCCGTCGTCGGCAAGCAGGAAGCGCCAGGAGACCGTCCGGATGACGAAGGAGACGAAGAACGGCAGGAGCACCAGGAACAGGTAGGTCGACTTCCGCTCGCCGGCGTGGAACGCGATCCAGTACGCCATCGGGTAGGCGAGCAGGATCGTGGCCAGGGTGGCGAGCCCGCCGTAGACGAACGAGCGCACGAACTGCACGTCGTAGGTGCTGATGGCGTCCCAGTAGACCGAGATGTTGAACGTCTGGCGGAACCCGTCGACGACATTGCCGGTCTGCACCGAGATGGACAGCATGACCAGCATCGGGATCACGAAGAAGGCGACCAGCCACAGGCCACCGGGCAGCACCAGCAGATACGGCGTCGACACCCGCCACCGCGAGCGCCGCGACACCTCCGTGCCAGTGCCGCGGGTGCCGCCTGGGTCGTCAGCACCGCCTGGGTGGTTAGTGCTGCCTGGGTCGTCAGCGCCGGCCCGGCCGTGCGCGCCGCGGGGGCTGCCCGCTAGGACTGGTAGACCGGCTGGAAGATCTTGTTCCACTCGGTCTCCTCCTCCGTCGTCAGCACCCGGAAGCGGTGCACACGGTCGAACTCCGCGCGGGTCGGGAACAGCAGCGTGGATTCGGCCAGCTCGGGGGAGACGTGGTCACGGGCGGCCGGCACCGGCGTTATGTAGTTGATGTACTCGGCCAGCATCCCGGCGACGTCGGGCCGGTACACGAAGTCCATGTAGGTGAGGGCGTCCACCGGGTGCGCGGCGGTCCTCGGGATGCACATGCTGTCGGTCCAGATCAGGCCGCCTTCCTCCGGCACCACGAACTTCAGCTTCGTCCCGGCCGCGAGTTGCTGGTAGACGTCCCCCGACCACGCCATCGAGATCCACAGGTCGCCGCCCGCGAGCGAGTCGATGTAGCTCTGGTCGTAGTACTTGCGGACGATTCCGGCGTCGCGCTGCTCGATCAGTTTGTCGGCCGCGCGCCGCCAGTCCTCCGGAGCGGAGTCGGCCGGGGCGACGCCGATGCCGAGGAGCGCCAGGTTCGGCAGCTCCTGGTTCTCACCGAACATCCCGACCTTGCCGGCGAAGGCGGGGTCCATGAGGTCGGCGAAACCGGTGATCTCCCGGCCGGTCTTCTCCGGGTCGTAGGCGATGCCGGTGATACCGGACTGCCAGGCCACGGTGAACTGGTTTCCCGGGTCGTACGCGGGATCCTTGACGCTCGGGTCGGCGTTGGCGGCGAAGGTGGGCAGCCTCTTGTGGTCGAGCGGGGCGAGGTAGCCGAGCTGGATGACCCGGCTGAGGGTGATGCCGTTGGTCAGGACCATCAGGTCGTACCCGACGGGCTGGTTCTCGGCGAGACCGGGCCGGATCTGGGCAAAGAAGGACTCGTTCTCCTGGACCACTTCGCGGTAGGTGACCTTGATGCCCGTCTCCTGGGTGAACAGGTCGAGCGAGGGATGCTCCGCGTCGGAGCTACCGACATCCATGTAGAGCGGCCAGTTCGCGAAGTCGAGCGTTCCCGCCTTCGCCTTGCCCGTCCAGTAGCCGGCGACGTCGGCGGCCTGCGCCGAATCACCGGCCTCGCCCTTGACCCCACAGGCGGCCAGGAGCGCGGCGCTACCGGCCGCCCCGGTGAGGCGCAGGAGGTCCCGTCGGTCGAAACGACGTCTGGTCAGGCCGCGCAGCAGCGCCGGGTCGGGAACCGCCCCGTGCGACGCCCCCGGTGCCGCGGGAATTCCCTGCCGGTCATTGCTGGTCACGATTCGAGTCCCTCCGTGTGGTTCTGGCCTTCCCGCAGGGAGCCGCTCGGTGCAAGGGCGCTCGGCGGGGTGCTCTTTGTGTGGGCGCTCGGTGCGAGGGCGAAGGAATGCGTCGGCAGCCACGACAGCCACACCTCGTCGCCCCGGTCTGCGATGTTCGTCGCGTCGGCGCTGTTCTGCCAGAAAACCGTGATCTTGGATCCATCGTGCGTCAACACCGTGTATGTCGTGTACGTGCCCAGATAGACGACCTCGGTGACCCGCCCGTGCAGCGCACAGCACGTTCCGTCGGGGCGTGTCAAACCCAGGGTGATTTTCTCCGGCCGGACGGTCATCTCCAACTCGGATCCGGTTGCTGGCCGGCCGAGCTCCGGCCGGAGCGGAACCACCAGGCGTTCTTCGGCGGCGGAGTCGAGAACCGCCACCGGAGTTCCGTCCACGCCAGCCGGATCGACGGACCGCACCGATCGGCGCAGCAGGTTCGACGTGCCGATGAATCCGGCTACGAACCGGGTGCCAGGCCTTTCGTAGATCTCCCGGGGGGGCAGCGAGCTGCTCGACGCGGCCCCTGTTCATCACCGCTATCCGGTCCGACATCGTGAGCGCCTCGCTCTGGTCGTGTGTCACGTACACGAACGTGATGCCGACCTCGCGCTGTATTCGCTTGAGCTCGATCTGCATCGTCTGGCGCAGTTTCAGGTCGAGGGCTCCGAGCGGTTCGTCCAGCAGCAGGGCCCGCGGCCGGTTCACCAGCGCCCTGGCGAGCGCGACCCGTTGCTGCTGGCCGCCGGAGAGCGCCCGGGGCCGCCGGTCGGCGAGCCCGGACAGCTCGACGAGCTCGAGCATCTCGCCGACCCGCCTGCGCAGCTCCTGGCCGCGGACCCCGCGGCGCCGCAGCCCGAAGGCTACATTCGAGGCGACATCCAGGTGTGGGAAGAGCGCGTAGCTCTGGAAGACGAGGTTCACATCGCGCCGATTGGGCGGGACGGCGGTGACCTCGCGGCCGTGGAGCAGGATGCGCCCGCGGGTCGGTTCCTCGAATCCGGCGATCATCCTCAGGGTGGTGGTCTTGCCGCAGCCGGATGGGCCGAGCAGCGAGAAGAACTCGCCCTGCTCGATGCTGAGATCCACCCGCGAGACCGCGCCCACCAGGCCGGCGCGCGAGCTGTATTCCTTCGCGACACCGACGAGCTCGATGGCGGGTGTCGAGGGTGCGGCGGATACGGCGGGCGGGGACGCGGGCGCATCGTGGTCGTCGGCGGCCGGGATCACCACCGCGTTGGCCTCGCCACTGTTCACGACTTCTCCGTGAGCTCATCGGTGTGGACAGGCTCGACGGCATTGTCGGCGCCGGGTCAGCGTGACAGCCCGCTTGACGTGCGACAAGGGATCCCCTTGTAAAGGCTGGATGACCCTGCGGAATCGGTATCCATCAGCGCTCTCCGTCGTTGATTCGCGTCGTGCTGAGCATGTTTGCCGGCGGACGCGCCGATCCGTGCCGCTATGCGGCGGCAATGTTGTGGCGCCGCGCGGCAGACCGGTTACCCGCCGGCGCGCGGCGAAGTGGCGCCGGCGGTGCGCGGAGGAGCACTCTGGATATATGGATGCCCACGCCGGGCCTCGTTCGGGCTCACCGTCGCTCTCGCCGGTCCCACCGGTCTCGTCGTCGCCGCCGCCGCCGTCGCCGTCGTCGCGGCGGTTGGCGGCGCCGAGCCCGCTGCCGGGACCGGAGTACACACCGTCCGCCGTGCCGCTCGACATCCTGCTGGGTTGCGCGCGGTCGCACGCCAGGCTGCTCGAAGCCGTCGCCCGCGTCGACGACACGACCGCCCGCCGCCCGTCCCTGCTGCCCGGCTGGACCGTCGGCCACCTCGTCACCCACCTGGCGAGGAACGCCGACAGCCACACCGGGATGTTCGGGGCGGCCGCCGAAGGACGGGTCGTGGCGCAGTACCCGGGCGGCCTGACGCAGCGCGACGGCGGAATCGAGGCGGGCGCCTACCAGCCGGCCGACCTGCTGCTCGCCGACCTCGCCGGCGCGGTGGCCCGGCTCGAACGAGCCTGGGACGGCACCCACGTCGATGTCTGGCGCGGGGGCCTGGGGCTGACCGCGGCGCGCGGCGCGACGAGTGTGGCGGACCTGGTGTTCCTGCGGTGGCGTGAGGCCGAGATCCACCTCGTCGACCTCGCGCTGACCGATCGCGGCGGCCCGGAGTGGGACGACCTCAGCCCCGCCTACGTCGAGGCGGAGTGGGCGTGGAGCACGCGGCTGCTGCCCGAACGGCTGCCCGCCGAGGTCACCGTCCTGCTGACCCCCGGGGACCGGCCGTCGCGCGCCGTGGGGCGGGGCCCGCAAGTCGTCCGGGTGGATGTCCCGACGCTGCCGGCGTTGCGCTGGCTGACCGGCCGGGACGCCGGCGCTCCGGCCTGGCCGCCGCTGGGCCCCTGGACCTGATCCCATCCTCTGGTCCCACCCGGATCGCACCGGCCTGCCCGGCGCGGCGATATCAGCGTGATCCAGAATGTCCGGGTGTGGAGCAGACGGAACGGTTCGTGAGCGTTGCAGCCGGCTGCCCGGATCGCCGTGACCGTGTCGGTCCGACCGGGCCACGCCACCGCGGCGGTGCCTTGCGGCGCGGGCGGGTGCGCGGCCGGGCGGGTGTCCGCGCGGGTATCCGCGCGTGATCTCGATGGCGCTGTTCAACAACAAGGGCGGGGTGGGTAAGACGACGCTCGCCTACCACCTGGCACACATGTTCCAGCGGATGGGACACCGGGTGCTCGCCGTGGACCTCGATCCCCAGGCGAACCTGACCGCGCAGTTCCTGGACGAGGACGAGCTCGCCAGCCTCTGGAAAGAGGACGAGGGCCTCGGGTCGTCCGCGCCCCGGCCCGCCGTGCTCGACCCGCGCCGCAGCCGGATCAGGCCCGGCAACGGCACCCTGGCCACGGCCATCGAACCGATCATGGAAGGTGTCGGGGACGTCCGGCTGAGCGAGCCGGTGACCGTCGAGGACGGCCTGTGGCTACTGCCCGGGGACGTCAACCTCGCCAGCTTCGAGGACCGGCTCTCGGCGGCGTGGCCCAACAGCTTCCTGGGCCGGGACGTCGCCGCGCTGCGCACCACCACCGCGCTGCACCGCGCCATCGACCACGGAGCCAGGGAGACCGGCGCGGACATCGTGATCATCGATGTGGGGCCGAACCTCGGCGCCATCAACCGCGCGGCGCTGCTCTCGGCCGACACGATCCTCATGCCCCTGGCGGCCGACCTCTTCTCCCTGCGCGGCCTGCGCAACATCGGACCGACCCTGCGTGACTGGCGGGTGACCTGGCAGGGCACGATCCTGCCGAGGATCCCCGAGCGGATCCCGGCACCGCGCGGCCTGATGATGCCGATCGGCTACATCCTGGTCGAGCCGCCGGCCCGCGCGGACCGGCCGTCGAAGGGTCACGGGCGGTGGCTCGACCGCATCCCGGGCGTGTTCACCACTTCTGTCCTCGGCTCCGCCGCCGCCCCGGCGGACGGCGACCGCTCCTTCGAGATCGCGACCATGAAGAACTACGCGGCGCTGATGCCCCTCGCCCAGGACGCCCGCAAGCCGATGTTCGAGCTCCGGGCCGGGGACGGCGCCGTCGGGGGAACGCAGAGCGCCGTGCGGCGCTGCTTCTCCGACTTCCGGGAGCTGGCGACAAAGGTCCGGGACAGGCTCGTCTTCATCGACCCGACGCTGCGCCGAGGCTGAGCCCGCCTCGAGCCGGCCTCGAGCCGGCCTCGAACCTGCCCCGATCCTGCCCTGGGCTCACCTCGATCCTGCCCCAGGCCTGCCTCGAGTCCGCCCCGAGCGCCGTCCTCCCGCCGCCGTCGGGCTCGTCGTGCCCGGCACCGCCGTCGGGACGCCCACGGAACCAACGTCGTGGCCGACACTCGCTCGCGCGGCAGGCTCCGGAGGTCCCGTCACGGTGACAGTTCGCGAAGCTTGCTTGGCGTAAAACGTTGACGATGACCGCCCGGATCGTGGCGATGATCAGGTGACTGATGCCCGCCAAGGTGATGGTTACCGATCTTTGCTCATCGTCAAAATTAACCGATGACCGTGGGTGCGTGCCGCATCCTTCTGTATCGATTTCCCTGGCGGGAGAAGGTCATTTTATTTTGCTGATCGTCAAACGTTTCCAGAAACCGTCGGTGGTTGCCGGTCGATCTATCGACGAACCCCGTGGATGGTCATGGCAGTTCATTTTGCGAGTTGTCAAATGATGTCGATACCCATGGCTGGTGTTCGAGGTGCTCGCGAACTAATTCCACGCCTGGGTTCTGTCTAATTATTTTGCTTTTCGTCAAACGTTGACGGTCTCCAGGTAGGGTGTCCGAAGGATCGGCTAGCGCAAGCCCCGCAAGGGTTCTGTCGGCGAAACTCAATGATTTTGCTTGCCGTCAACCGGAATCTATGACCTCAGGTGCAGTGCGCTGGAGGATTCGGACGCTGCCCGTGCGGGGAGTGAGTGTACGACGTTTGCTTAGCGACAAAATACGTCGGACTCCGGCGAGGGTTCCGGTGATCGGTACGCCCTGTTCCCCTCGGGGGCGTGTGTCGTCGACGTCAACGGATTTTGCTTGGTGTCAACCGACATCCATGACCCGCGACGAGTTGCGTCAGCTATTTACCGCCGTGATCGCGCGGGGCGTGAGTGTACGACGTTTGCTTCGCATCAAAAGCTGTCGCACTCCAACGGCGAGCTCGGCTCGAGGCCCGGCGGTACTGCTCCCGAGGCCCTCCCAGGTGGAGAGTCATGCGCGCCACCCGCCGGCGTCAGCCGGACGGCGCTCGCTGCCGTTCGCCGTTCGCCGTTCGCCGGACGCCGCCGCCCGCCGGCCAGCAGCTGGCCATGGGCTACGGATGGGCGACGGACCGGAGGGGCGATCGACCTCAGCCGGACCGGGTAGGACCGAGTAGGCCCCACTCGCGGGTTGTCCACAGCCTTGGTCCGAGAAAACCCTGACATTGCCCGTATGGGGGCATCGTGCGGCGACCGGAGGCCTTGATGCCGCGTCCCCGACGGCCTTGGACAAGGCGGCGGATTCCGAAGCCGGCCAGGTGTCCCGCAGCAGCCTGCTCGTCCTTGCGACTGGCGATCGGTCACGGTGGGTCGCGGTAGTACTGCGACGGGGAATGCGTCAACGGATTCCGCAGGCGGTGCACGTTGCCCGGGAAATCCATCGGCAGCGGCGGGAAACCTTCCACAGCTATCCACAGCGCGCGCTTCTCGCCGCTGTCGGGTCGCGCCAACGATGCCCTCAGGCGGGCATCGTTGCCGGCAGAACAGCCCTAACCGGACGCAGCCCCAACCAGAGGAACAACGCTCCAACTGGGCAAGTCGACGAGACCCGCCATATGTGTTCACAACGCTTGTTGTGGAGAGCATGACGCATTGCCGCATGTTTGTCACGAGCTACGGCCGATTCGAGGCACTCTGGTGCGACACACACCGTGGGTGGGCAGCGTCGCGGCGGGAAACCTCGACTGCCCACAACGAAGACCCATGTGAACGGCCCGTGACCATGAACGTGGTGTGACTACTGCAGAACGACGCCGCCCACGCGTCCGCGGGGCAGGGTGACGGCAGCCGGCGACCCGCCGGTGGACAACAGCGAGCGCCCCGTGGCGGCGTGGCGCCGGCGGTGGCCGCTGGACGGTCAGGCATCAGCGGCCAAGGGCCGGCCGGACCATCCCCGAGCTGGTAGTCATGCCGTACTCTTGAGGGGCATCGGTCACTCGGGGCGGCGACGCCTGGGCGGCCGACCTCACGGGGGCGTAGCTCAACTGGCAGAGCACTGCCTTTGCAAGGCAGGGGTTAGGGGTTCAAGTCCCCTCGTCTCCACCCTCCTGACCTGCGGTTATTGCCCGCAGGTCAGCCGCTCTTGATCGTTATGTAGTCAACCGTGTAGCCAAACCGCTCAGCGGTCCTTCCTGCCCGGGTTGCTCGCGGCCGCACTACCGAGGAAGCCGTCCATGGCGTCGGCCGCGGCTTGCAGGCGTTCGGGGAGCGCGTGGCCGTAGCGCTCCATCGTCATCCGGGACGTCGTGTGCCCGAGGATCTCCATCACGGTCCGCGGTTCGACGCCGGCCGCCAGGAGGAACGTCGCGCAGGCGTGGCGAAGATCGTGCAGTCGTAGCCACGGGAGGTCCGCCCGGTCGCGGAGCTGCTCGACACGGCGCGTGGCGTTCCTCGGCTCGTGAGGGCTTGTGGAAATGGCTTCGGAAGTGGTGATAGGGCCAAACGGACAGCTCCCAGGACTCGTCTAGAGCGCCCGCCGGCAGCTCGGGCGAGAGCGATGGCAGACGGTCGCATGGCCCACTCCCCGAGCTGTCGCTGCTCCGGGGAGGCCTCAGCTTTGGCGCATTGCCCCAGCCGGCCACACCACGTCCACCGGGATCCCGGCCGCGCGAGCCTGGAGAACGGCGTCGGCAGTGCCGCCGCCCTTGCTGCTCGGGGGCTCCCCGTTCCACACCGCTACGAGACGGTCTGCGCGTGCGAGTAGCGCGGCGTTGGCCGCTTCGTACGCTCGTTGGTTAGCGACTTCGAACGGCAGGATGACAACCTCGCTGGCGACCTCGACGAGGCGGTCGAAGACGGAGGCGTGATGTGGCCGTACGACCGTCAAGCGGTAGTCCCGAGAGGGAATGATGACGACAAGCTGCCCACCAGCGGTGAGAACAGCATCGGCGAAGATGGCATCGGCGCCCTCCGCGACGCAGGAGACCCCGATCAGCTTGCCATCGCCAGAGTAGCGCTGGACGAGATCATCCAGTGCGGCACGTACGAGAGGCACGCTGTTCTCCTCGAGGTTCATGTGCCCTGTCACCGCGATCGTCGTCATTTTGCTTCCCTCCCTCAACCTAGCAACTGCTGATCAGATCACGGGACCGCCGTCAAGTTCAAGAGGACAACGGGTAAGATCGATCTTTGGTTATTGTCGCGTCCACGTAGTCAGCGAAAGAAAGTGCCCTCTTGGTCGAAGGAAGTGGTATGGCGGACAAGCCTAGTGATCCGCGTAGGCCGTCAATGATGATGGCCCCCTGGGTCTTCCTTTTTTCGTTTCTGATGCCAGGTGTATGGGGCCCAGTGTGTGGCGCTGTAGTGGCGTGGATAATATTTGTTTTCGAGGGCTCGCGCGTGCGCCCCGGGGAGCCTGATGCCGTAGAGGTCGAGGCCTCCCAACAGGAATTCTCCCGATCTTACTGGAGGCGGCGGTCGCGGTTGCTGCGGAAAGAACAACTGCTGCACCTGGGAGTTGGAACGTACTTGTGTGCGGTGGGCACCGTGGCACACGTATATGCGGTCTACCTCATATGTTTCGAACCATCGCAGCGACGGAATCTCTTCCTTGTTCCTTTGCTGGTGTTTGGTGGCCTATATACGTACTTGCGAGGAAAGAGAAGGCGCTTTCATGCACAGGTCTCACTGTCGCGACTATGGGATTATCGTGTCCAGAACGGGTTTTCTATGGCGATTCATCGGCCTGGCGAAACCCGCGCCGGGCAGCATTATCGTCCATTTATGCTGATTGCGCAAGGTGCAGTTCTATGCGGACTTGGCTCGCTATCTCTATATATGGCGCTGTGGGGTCTGCGCCGATTCTTCACGGCTGATGGAAGTTCGTGGTGGATTCTAGCCGCTGTCGCTGTCAGCCTGTCGCAAGCCGTAATTATGACTCTCCTGGGAAACTCGTTCATGGGCGCGAGGATGAAGATGCTAAGTCCCGTTATTTCTTCGCCAGGGGACCTTGAATCGGGAACCTATACTCTTTACCTTCGGCCTTTCAAGGATGACCGTCTGTTGGAACGCCCAGAGCGTTTTCCGCTGGCACCAGGCTGGATAAATGCCTGGATTTCGCCTGGGCGAAGTGAGGAGGAAAGGCTCAGCGCGGCCCTGTCCTGGGCTGGCCCAATGGTGGCTGTGGGAAGACCAGGGGAAAAGCTTGCCCCGCGTGGGGCCGTGCGCATGTACCTCCCATTGAACGACTGGAAGGAGCCAGTGCGGTCACTGATGCAGGGGGCGAGTCTAGTCGTCATCCTCTGTGGCAGTGGACCGGGAACCCTCTGGGAGATCGGCGAGGCGGTGCGAACGGTAGCTCCGGAACGGCTGGTGCTTCTAGTGCCGCTCCGGAGAAAAAAGTATGCAGAGGTACGGCTACTCGTAGCGGAAGAATTGCGCCGCCGCGGGTACAGTCCGAAGAGTGAAGGTGGCCGGCAAGTATATAGCCTTCCTGGATATGCGCAGAGCCGCATCCTGTCCCCCCGAATCCGAGGGCTGATCTATTTTAGGTCTGACTGGACATCGGAATTCGTCCCACTTGAGCGCCCTTCGCTGATCGAAGATCAGCTCCTCGGTGCGCTCGACAAGGCCATGTGGCCGGTCGTTACACAACTCACTGATTGCGAGCTGCGCGCAAGGTAAGAAGGTAGATGCCGTCACCTCATTACGTGACGATGGAGAGAAAACCCACTACATAGGCGGCGGAGAAGATTGCTGGAACCCACCGCTCGACGTGCGTTAGTGGCAGATATCGGCGCCAGTCGCTTCCATTGCCGAGCAGTCCCCATTCTGCCCGAGAATATGCGAAGGCCGGTAGTCGCTCCTCGAACGCCCCGATCACCGCGTACTTTGCGGCATTGAGCTGACGATAGGAGCGTACCATTACGAACCATGCGGCGCATTGGGCAACCAAGATGGCCAGCCCTGCTGCCAGTAGCCAAACGGACGTCGTGGCCAGGGATTGGTCGCTTTTCAGGGATATCACCGCAACCACCGCACTGTTGAGTGACAGGAAGAAGGTGTTTGTCAGATTGCGCCTGGTGCTGACGCGGTCGGCCATCTCGACGCAGATTTTGTATTGCTCAAGTATCGCGCTGTTGTATCGGTCGGTGCTGTCTGAATAGTTCGCAGGGCTAACGGAGGTGTTCCACAACTTGTCGCCGATATCGCTCATGACGCCCCATCATGCTCTCTGGGGCTAGCCAGTACGTCCTGACCCTCCTGCGCTGGCGGGGGTCGTATCGTGAGCCGCCGTGATCGGAGCGCATGTAGCCAACGGTGTAGCCAAGCCGGCGGACGAACCCGGA